>JBFGFG010000014.1:0-16559 GCA_041579655.1 Nitriliruptoraceae bacterium | reverse complement strand
CGTGGGCCGGCATCGTGGCGAGCATGCCGCCCGCGCCGAGCGCCGCGATGTCGTGGAACCCGCGCGGGGGAGCGGTGACCTCGCCGGCCGCGAGCGCGGCGAAGGTGTCGCGCGCGGCTGCGATGGCGTCGGGCATCGTGAGGAGGCGGGTGACCTCGTCGGCGTCGATGGACAGCACGTGCGCTCCTGGGTGTGGGACCGGGGGAGCATGCCGTGGGAAGGTGCCGGCTGCGCGACCTGCGTGCGAGGCGCGGCCGGGCACGGTTCGCTGCTCCGTCCAGCAGCCGGAAGGGCGCAGATGCGGGTGTTCGCGGACGTCGAGGAGCTCGCGGGGCTCGAGGGTGACGTGGACCTCGGGCGCAGCGAGTGGGTCACGGTCGACCAGCGGATGATCGACCTGTTCGCCGAGGCGACGGGTGACCACCAGTGGATCCACGTCGACGCCGAGCGCGCGAAGGACGGTCCGTTCGGGACCACCATCGCCCACGGCTTCCTCACCCTGAGCCTGCTGCCGCGGCTGGTCTCGCAGCTGTACGCGATCGAGGACGCGGGGATGATCGTCAACGTCGGGTCGGACAAGGTGCGCTTCCTCGCGCCCGTGCCGGTCGACAGCCGCCTGCGGGCGCACGCGGTGATCACGGGTCGGGAGCGCAAGGGTGCTGCGGTGCGCAACATCTTCACGGTCACCATCGAGCTCGAGGGCAGCGACACACCGGCTGCCGTCGTCCAGAGCGTCAACCAGGTGTTCCCGTCGTCCAGCTGAGGTCCCCTGTGCCGTTCCAGCGTCTGCGCCGTCCGTCCGCCCTGCTGCTGGCAGGCTCGCTGCTGCTCGTGGGCTGCTCGGACGAACCCGTCCAGTCGACCCCGCAGGCCACGGCCCGCGCGCTCGAGGACGACCCACCCACGCCGACGCCGACGCCCAGCGAGTCGCCGACGCCGACGCCCTCGCCGACGCCCGAACCCAGCCCGACGCCGGAGCTGACCGAGACCCCCACGCCGCCGGCCGGCGGTGCGTTCACGGACGAGGCCGCGCTGGCCGCTGCCAAGCAGCACCGTGCCTCGCGCGGCGAGTGCGACAGCGAGGGCTTCGCCGAGGGTCTCGACCGGGTGGTGACGCGGACCGACGACGCGATGCTGGTGTTCGTCGCGTGCTTCGTCGGCGCGTACCAGGCCAACGGTGAGCTGCTGGTGTACCGGGGTGGGGTGCTGCGGCCGATCGTGGTCGAGCAGTGGCTCCACGGTGAGGCCGGCACCTCCAGCGAGGTCGTCGGCGAGGTCGACGAGGGCATCGACGGCGAGGTCACCAACCTGCAGCGCTACCGCGGGCTCGGTGACTGCGGCCTGTTCCAGACCTGGGCGTGGTCAGGGGGCGCGCTGACGCTGCTCGAGGCGCGCGAGCAGGAGTGCCGCGACGACAGCGAGTTCAAGCCCGTCGACGAGTGGCCGCTGGTCTACACCGGCTGAGCGAGAGCAGCAGCCGCGCCGCGCCCCGCGAGGTAGCCGCTGGTCCAGGCCCACTGGAAGTTGAGGCCGCCGAGCCGTCCCGTGACGTCGCACACCTCGCCGCACAGGTGCAGCCCGGGCGCGACCGAGCTCTCCAGCGTGCGGCGGTCGAGCTCGTCGAGGTGGACGCCGCCGGCGGTGACCTCGGCCTTCGCGTAGCCAGCGGTTCCGGTGGCGTGCAGCTCCAGCGCCGCGAGCGAGCGGGCGACGCGGCGGCGGACGTCCTTGGGGACCTGGTTCGCCGGCAGCGTCGCGTCGTCGCCGACCAGCACCTCGATCAGGCGCTTCGCGACGCGCGGCCGCAGCACGGTGCCGAGGCTCGAGCCGGGGCCGGCCTCCTGCAGCAGCTCGTGCAGCTCGCGGTCGAGCACGCCGACGTCGATCGGCGAGGGCGTGTCGCCGAGGCACGCGCCCGGCAGCTTGGCGTCGTGCAGGTGTGGCCCCATCGGGCCGGCCGGGTCGGTGAGCGACCACAGGTCCACGGTCACGCGCACGTCGGGGCCGCCGCGTTCCACCTCCTCGGAGACGTCCAGCGCGGCCGGGCCCGACGTGCCGAGGTGGGTGAACAGCAGGGAGCCAGCCGCGCGCCGCCGGACGCGCCCGTCGGGGTCGGCGACCGTGATCACGGCTGGCACGGTCTGGCCGGCGAGCCGCTCGTCGGTGCGGCCGAGCACCGGGGCCAGCGCGGGCACGGTCGGGACCAGGCTGTGGCCGAGCCCCTCGGTCAGCTGCAGCCCGAAGCCGGTGGAGCCCGTTGTCGGCACGGACAGGCCGCCGGTCGCCAGCACCACGCGGTCGGCGTGCAGCTCGTCCACGCGCCAGCCGTCGCCGTCGGGCTCGATCACCTCGACCGGTGTCCCGAAGCGGGTGCGGACGCCGGCCCGCGTCATCGCGTCGTGCAGCGCCCCGAGCACGTCCTTGGCGTTGCCGCCGTCCGCGGGGAACAGCTTGCCGAGCGGCTCCTCGTGCAGCGGCACGCCCATCGCGGTGAAGAACGTGCGGACCTGGTCGGGGCCGAGCTCACGTAGCTGCGAGCGCAGGCGTTTCGGTGAGGAGGTGACGAAGTCGGCCGGGCGCACCACGGCGTTGGTGACGTTGCAGCGGCCGCCGCCGGAGATCAGGATCTTGCGCCCCGGTCGGTCCTGCCCGTCCACCAGCAGCACGTCGGGCGCGTCCTCGGCAGCCGGACGGGGCGTCCCGTCAGGCCCGATCGCGCCCCGGGCAGCGAGCGCGGCGAAGCAGCCGGCCGCCCCGGCGCCGACGACCACGACCTGTCCGGATGTGCCCATGGGTGCAGGCTACGAGACGGGTCGCTGACCGTGTCCGGTGTGAGCCGTCACAACGGCACCGCGCGATCTCGGTGCCTGCTCCAGCGGGAGCCCCGGCAGGTGGTGGCGAACTCCTCAGGTGAACCGCCACCAGCCTCGGAGCGCACCGTGCGTCGCAGCCCCATCGCCACCATCACCTCGCTGGCCCTCGTGGCCGGTGCGTTCGCCTTCGCGCCGGCGACGGCGACCCCGCCCGGCCCGCTCGACGCGGCCGTGAGCGCACTCGACCCGAGCGCGTGCGACGCCACCGACCCGGGGCACTGCCTGTTCCCGTTCCCGTCGGACTTCCACACCGTCGAGGACGACGCGACCGACACCGGTCGCCGCGTGGACTTCAGCATCCTCGCGATGCCACGCAACAACGCGGGCAAGCCCGTGGACCCGGCCGAGTGGAACCGGCAGGACGGGTTCTCGCCGGGCACGCCGATGCTCAGCGTGGTGCCGGGGCTCGACCTCGCTCGCAGCTGGGGCGTGCACGAGCTGCCGGCCGACCAGCAGCCGAACCTCACCGACCTGTCGCGCTACCTGTGGGACGACGCGCCCGTGGTGGTGCTCGACACCGTGACCGGCGAGCGTCACCCGATCTTCACCGAGCTCGACATGCACGGCGGGGCCACCGAGGGCGCGCGCACGCTGCAGCTGCGCCCGACCGTGAACCTCGCGGAGGGCCGTCGCTACGTGGTGGCGCTGCGCGGCATGCTCGACGCGGACGGTGATGCGATCGCCCCGTCGCCGGCGTTCCTCGCCCAGCGCGACGGTGAGGCGTCCGAGCGCTTCGGCCGCATGTTCGCCGAGCTCGCCGAGGCCGGCGTGGCGCGCGACGAGCTGTACCTCGCGTGGGACTTCACGGTCGCGTCCGAGATGGGCATCGCCGGTCGTGCGCTGTCCATCCGCGACGAGGCGTTCGCCGAGCTCGGCGACACCGACCTCGCCGACCTGGTCGTGCAGGGCGAGGCGCCTGCGTGGGAGGTCACGGCCGTCGAGGAGAACCCGCAGTCCGACACCCTGCGACGCGTGCACCTGACGGTCGACGTCCCGAACTTCCTCGTCGGGCTGGTCACGGCGCACACGC
The DNA here is from genome assembly GCA_041579655.1 of Nitriliruptoraceae bacterium. GTDB lineage: Bacteria > Actinomycetota > Nitriliruptoria > Nitriliruptorales > Nitriliruptoraceae > JBFGFG01. The sequence continues at coordinate 12,656 of JBFGFG010000014.1, read as the reverse complement.
CCGGCCACACCAACGACACCCCGCAGGTCCGCGCCCCTGTCGGTGGCCGCTTCAGCTACGCCGCGGATGACGTGCGCTTCGAGCACCCGCTGCGCAACGCGGTCGAGCCGACGATGACGGTGCCGTTCACCTGCGACGTCCCGGCCACCGCGACCGCCGAGGATCCCGCGGTCGTGAGCTACTACGGCCACGGGCTCGTCGGGAGCCGCACGCAGTACCAGGGCAGCTCCGGTGAGGTGCTGCGCGGGATGAACGTGCAGTACTGCTCGATGGAGTGGATCGGCCTGTCGATGGGCGACCTGCCAGCGATCGGGCTCACGCTCGCCGACATCAGCAACTTCCCGGTGCAGGCGGACCGCGGCGTGCAGGGGATGCTCGCCCAGCTGTTCATGGGTCGGCTGCTGCTGCACGAGGACGGGCCGGTGACCGACCCGGCGTTCCACGACGCCGACGGCAACCCGCTGTTCGACAACACCTCGCTGGTGTACGACGGCAACTCGCAGGGCGGGATCATGGGTGGCGCGCTGACGGCGCTGTCGCCCGACTTCACGCGCGCGGTGCTCGGCGCGACCGGCATGAACTACTCGACGCTGCTGCAGCGCTCGGTCGACTGGGAGGGGCTGTACGGCGAGCCGTTCTACGCCGCCTACGCCGACACCTACGACCGGCAGGCCGGCATCGCGCTGATCCAGATGCTGTGGGACCGCTTCGAGTCCAACGGCTACGCGCACCACACCGCCAGCGACCCGTACCCCAACACACCGGCGCACAGCGTGCTGCTGCACTCGGCGTGGTCCGACCACCAGGTCACCACGCTGACGGCCGAGATCCAGGCGCGCACGTACGGCGCCTCGGTGCTGCAGACCGCGCTGCGTCCGGGACGGCACTACGCCGCCGACCCGTTCTTCGCGATGCGCCAGCTCGACACCGGCCCGTCCGGCGAGGTGCTGCCGCACGTCGGCTCGGCGCTGGTGTTCTTCGACTCCGGCAACCCGAACCCGCCGCTGTCCAACACCCCCTCCGACGAGGGCGGCGACCCGCACAGCCACCCCCGCACCGACGAGCTGTCGGGTGTCCAGCGGCTGCACTTCCTGACCACCGGCGAGGTCATCGACGTCCACGCCGGCCAGCCGTACTACACCACGCGCTGCGCCTTCCCGGACGACGCCCACCCCGCCTGCTGACACGCCCCCGGTCCCGGCGCGCAGGCACCGGGACCACGCACGTCGAACCCTCCAGCACGGACCCACCTCGGAGTCACCAGATGTCTCGCACACGTACGACCGCCGTCGCGGTCCTCGCCGTCGCCGCCCTCGCCAGCGGGGCCTTCGCGCCCGCGATGCAGCACGCGTCGCTCGCGCCGGAGGGGCTGCCGGACCGTGGCCCGGTGCTGTCGGAGCCGATCCGTCGCGGCGAGCTGCTGCTGACGGACGCCGCGCCGATCGCACCGAGCGTGAAGACCGTGGACGGTGACGCGGGGGACTGGCTGGGACGCCCGACGCGCGTCGGCGGGACCACCCGCTACGACGCCGGCGAGCTGCTGTACAGCGACTTCCTGTTCGACGCGCACGGCGCCGACGACGGCGCCGACCGCGCCCGTCTGCAGCAGTTCGCCGAGCTGTTCTACGCCGAGAGCCGCGCGGAGCGCATCGACCAGGTGCTGCGCACCTCGGGCAGCCAGCTCGGTGTGCCCGAGCCGCTGGGCGCGCCCGACGAGTACGGCGACGTCAAGGGCGGCCTCGACGTGGCGGACCTCACCGAGGTGCGGCTCGCCAGCGACGGTGAGGACCTGCAGGTCCTGGTCAGCGTCGCCAACCTCACCGACGCCTCGAAGCTCGGCGTGCTGCTGCTCGCGGACACCGGTGAGGGCAGCCACGGCGACCTCGGCTTCGGCGGTCTGACGACCGCTCGCTTCGACCGCGCGATGCTCGCGTCGAACGGCACCGTCGAGCTCTCGGCGTTCACGCCGCGACCGGTCGTGTCAGCCGAGGACGGCGAGACCGCGACGCTGCCGTACGCGACCGCCACGGGTGTGACCGGCTACGCGAACCACCTCGAGCTCACCGTCGACCTCGACATGGTCACCACCGAGGACGGCATGCTCGACGTCGCGGTCGTCACCGGCCGCGTCGAGGATGAGGGCGCGTTCACCCCGCTCAACATCGCGTTCCGCGGCAACGAGCCCGTCGAGATCTACAACGACCGCGAGCAGGCGTTCGCGCTGCTCGACGACACGGTCGACAGCTTCTCGTCCGGTCCCGTCACGGTCAGCGACCTGACGACGGGGCGCACCGAGGACTGGACCTTCGGCCCCGGCTACTACGAGCGCAGCTTCACCTCGCGGCAGGACATGTCCCGCGAGGGCGGTCGTGACGGCGTGAACCAGCCGTACGGGCTGTACGTGCCCACCTCGTGGGAGCCCGGCGAGGTCACGCCGGCGACCTACTGGATGCACTACCGCGGCGGCAAGGCCCACAGCGGCACCGTCATCAACCCGCGCCTGACCACCCAGCTGGGTGAGGAGCGCGGGAACCTGATGTTCTTCCCGTACGGTCGTCACACCTCGGAGTGGTACGTGACCGAGTCCCACCAGGACGTGTTCGAGGTGATCGGCGACGCCGAGGCGCTGTTCGACGTCGACGAGACCCGGCGCTACATCTCTGGCTACTCGATGGGTGGCTACGCGACGTGGCTGTTCACCAGCCTGTACCCGGACATGTGGGCTGCCGGCTTCGCCCAGTCCGGCGCGGTCACGCAGGGCCTGTGGGTCGGCGGTGGCGCCGAGGGCGACCCGTTCGACCCGACCTTCGACCAGGGCTGGCAGGAGGCCAACGACGGCGACGCGCGAGCGCAGCTCACCTACCGCGCCATCGAGAACCTGCGCCACGTGCCGATCGTGATCGACCACGGCACCAGCGACGAGCTCGCCGCGATCCCGCAGGTCGAGCGCCACGCCCAGAAGCTGACCCAGCTCGGCTACCAGCACCGCTTCACGCGCTACCTCGGCTACGAGCACTTCACGCAGGCGATCGTCGACGAGTGGGCCGACGGTGCCGCGTACCTCGACCAGTTCGTGCTCGACCCCAACCCGCGCCAGATCACCTACGCGCTCGTTCCGGCGCTGGTGCACGCGGTCAACACCGTGGACCCGGCGCAGGGCGCGACGTTCAGCTTCGACCCCGACGGCGCGTACTGGGTCGACGACATCGAGGTCCGCGAGGAGGGGCAGCGCACGCCCGGTGACGACACCGACCCGCGACCGTCACTGAGCGCGAAGGGCACCGTGCAGGCCACCGCCCACGCGATCCCCGCGCCCGGCGTCGTCATGGCACCGGACGCCGGTGTGTTCTCGCCGGTGAACCACAGCACCCCGTTCCTGCGCACCGGGCTGCAGGAGGTCGTGGACCCGACCGGCGTGACGGCCCCGACGCTCAGCAACGCGCTGACGCTCGGGCTGACGAACGTGGCGAGCGTCTCGATCGACGTGGCCCGCACGCAGCTGGACCCGGCGAAGGCGCTCACCCTCACCTTCACGACCGACGGCGCGACCGTCGTGCGGCTGGTCGGTGCCAACGCGCAGGGCGGTGCCTACCGAGCGCTGCTCGCGGACGGCGAGGTGACCGTGGACGGCGACGACCTGCTCGTCACGTTCGGTGCCGGCAGCCACAGCTACACGGCCAGCGCATGAGCATCCTGAGGACCGGCGTCGCCGCCGCGACCGCGAGCGCGCTGACCGCAGCGGTGCTGACCGCAGCGATGCCGGCGCCGGCCGACGAGCTGGTGGTCGGTCGCGCGGACGGCGCAGTCGTGGCCGCCGCCGAGCTGCCGAGCACCGACGCGATGATCGAGGCGCGGCAGCTGTTCTTCGGCGCCGAGAACGTGGATCCGGAGACAGGCGCGGTCCCGAAGGGTGAGGTGCACCTGTCGTGGCTGTCGGTCGCGACCTTCGCCGTCGCGATGGACGGCCACGTGCTGATGTTCGACGCCTACATCCACAAGGAGGAGGACGAGCCGAACTACGTGCCGGCCATCACGCAGGACATGATCGACCTCACGCCCGAGTTCGTCGTGCTCGGCCACGGCCACTTCGACCACGCGCTCGAGTCCGGTCGCATCGCCGCGGCGACGGGGGCGACCATCGTGGGCTCCCAGCGCCACTGCGAGGAGCAGTCCGAGAAGGTGGGTGAAGCGCTCAGCTGCATCATCGCGTTCGACGCCGCGACCGACACGCCCGGCGACACCGCCGAGCTCGACCTGTGGGACGGTGTGTGCACCACCGCGATGCTGCACGTGCACTCCGACGCCGAGCCGCCGGACCCGGAGCACGACCCGTCGCACACCGTCGTGCCTGCGCCGGACGCCGGCTCGATCCTGCTGCACCCGCCGTCGAGCGCGTTCGGGACCGAGGGTGACGAGGGCGGCACGATCCTGTACCAGTTCCGCATCGGCAGCTTCTCCCTGCTCTACCACGACTCGACGGGCCCGCTCAAGGAGCAGGCGCCGCAGGTGTTCGACGCGCTGCGCGCGCTGCCCAACACCGACGTCGAGCTCGGCGCGATCCTCGGCTTCAACCAGATCACGAACGGTCTGCGTGACCCTGCGATGTACGCGGCGGCGATCGACGCCCAGGTGTACGTGCCGCAGCACCACGACTTCGTGACCGAGTACGGCTCGGCCGACGACTTCGAGCCGATCCTGATCGCCGAGTTCGAGGACTACGGCGCGGACCCGGAGCTGCGGTTCCTGTACGACCCGTTCGACTACGGCCGTCCGAGCCTGCTGCAGTACGACATCGACGCCCCGCGCTGGAAGGAGGCAGGCGACGACGTCTGCGCCGCCGGCGACGGCAGCCTCGGCATCGCCGTGGCACCGGACCCGGGCAGCGGCCAGGAGGCAGCAGCCACCGGCCGCGGCCTGGCGGCGACGGGCGGAGGGCTCGCGGTGTTCGCGACCGCCCTGCTGGCGGGTGGCGCATCGCTGCATCGTCGGCGTCAGGCGAAATCCCATCTCGTGCAATGCCCGTACAGCCGCTGACTTCGGATCTTCCTTGCGTCTCCGCCTTCCCGCCGCCCTGCCTCTCGCGCCACGGACGACGCTCGTCGCTGTCCTGGCGACGCTCTCGGTCGTCGCTGCTGCCGCTGTCCCGAACCCGTCGGCCGGGTTCGTAGCGGCCGGAGCCGTGGCGGCGGCCAGTGACGGCACGCCGCCCGAGGTGGTGTCGATCACGATCGACACGGTCGAGGAGGGCTGGTTCGCGGGGATCTGGGTGGTGGCGACCGATGCGGACACCGGCGGGTCGGGCGTGGCCCGGATCGACGTCGCGCTCGACGGGCGGCCGCTCGACGTCGAGGTGCGGTCACAGGACGCCCAGACCGCGGAGGGCTTCGCGTTCTTCGAGGACGCAGGTCCGGCAGGTGAGCACGAGGTGTGCGCCGCAGCGTGGGACGGTGCGGGCAACTCGCAGGACGCCTGCACGACCTTCGAGGTGCTCGAGGGGGTCGGGCCGGTGGTGCTGGACCTGCGCGTCAGCGCGACCACGCTCGAGCTCGGCGAGCCCTTCCGCGTCGACGCCGTGCTCGACGACCGTCCCACCGGTCGCAGCTTCGTCGGAGGTGGCCGCGTGCTGATCGACGGCACCGAGGTGGCACCCCTGCAGACCGGCTACGAGGGCCACTTCGAGTTCGAGGACGTGGTCGAGGACGTCTGGGCGGAGCTGCCCGGGCTCGACAGCCACGGCGAGCACACGCTGTGCCTCGAGGGGTACGACATCCCGGGCCACGTGAGCGCAGAGCAGGCCTGCGTCGTGCTCGACGTGCCGGCGCCCCCCGCACCCGACACCGAGGCGCCGCGCGTGACCTCGCTGCGGGTCGAGACCGAGACCGAGGTGGCGATCCCCGGTGAGCGGATGATCGTGATCGCGGAGGTCGACGACAGCGCGACCGGGGGCAGCCGTGTGGCCAGCGCCACGGCGCTGGTGTACTTGCCGGGCGCCGACCCGGCCGACGCGATCCGCATCCCGCTGCAGACCTACCGGTTCGACGACGTCGTGGAGTCGGTCTGGGCCGACACGTACGTCCCGGACCCGCTCATCGACGAGTTCACGCTGTGCGTCGTGGCGAGCGACGAGCTCGGCAACGCGCCGCTGATGCCGGTCGCCGATGCCTGCCTGCTGGTTCCGGTGGCTCGCCGGTCGGCCGAGGGCAGCGGCCGGCTGGAGAGCCGGGCGCTCGGCAGCAACAGCGACGCGACCTTCAGCTTCGAGGTGACCGACGTCGCCGGCGCCGAGCACGGCGTCGGGGAGCTGCGCTACGCCGACGGCTGGATCCAGTTCGAGGCCACGTCGGTCGCCGTGGTCGACATCACCGGGTCCGACGCGGTCCTCATGGCGGGCACCGGCCTGCTGCGCGGCGCGATCGAGTGCACGTACGTCTTCAGCGCGACCGAGCGCCACCACCAGGGTCGCGACGTGGCGCACGCCGGGATCGACCTCGACTGCCCGGGTCTGAGCGGTGTGGCCGCGCTCGGGTTGCGCACGCTGCCGGAGCGCTCGCTGAAGTCGGGCGACGTCGACGTCCGCGGCGCCTGACCTCGCCGACCAACGCGATCGCGCCGTGGACGTCTGACCGGTCGCAGACCACCTGGGCGAGCGGTTACCGTCGGGGGCATGGAAGCCACCGGTATCACCATCCTCAGCCAGCTGATCACTGACGCGCGCTCGCGCTTCGGCGCCTTCAACGTGCGCGTGATCGAGATCGCGCCGAGCCTGCTCGACGAGGTCATGGACCACGTCCTGACGCTCGGCGGACAGGTCGGTCTGGACTCGTGCGTGGTGGAGGGTGTCGAGGTCCGCGAGCTGCCCGAGACCGAGCAGACGCCGCGTGTGCTGCTGGTCGACGAGGACGAGCCGCGCTCGCTGGTGGCGCTCGCCGAGGACTGACCCGCACGGGTCCGCGAGGCACCGTCGAGGTTCCACCGCTCGCGCGCACGACCGTCGTACGGTCCGCGCAGTCGAGGTCGAGGACGGAGCGGCGATGGCCACCGGTGACGACGAGCTGACGACGCTGCTGGCGTCCGGGTACGACCAGGACAGCGCCGACCGCGACCGACGTGACCTCGCCACGCTCGAGTGCGCGTCCGTGAACTGGCGCGTCAAGCGCCGGCTGCGGCACCGCGTCGGCGACGAGTCCGAGCTGCGCGCGCGGCTGACCGCGTGGGACGCGAGCCGACCGGCTGCTCCTGCGCCGCCGCGACAGGTGCTGCAGGTGGCGTCGACCGACGCGATCGCGCTGGCACGCGAGTACCGCGACGTCTGCCGCCACGTGTGGGGCGAGGACGACCCGGACGTGGTGGCGAACGCCCAGCGCATCGCCCGCGGCGACGTGCTGCCGTGGGACGCGCGTCACGTCATCGAGGCCGAGCGGGCTCGTGCCGAGGAGTTCCGTCGTCGTTCGGCGCAGCTCGCGGCGGTGGCCACGGCGCGGCGTACCGACGAGGACGACGTCGTGGGGCAGCTCGCGCTCGACGTGCGAGCCCGGTCCTGAGCCCGCGCGGGCTCCCGATGACGCTGCTGGCTCTCGGGCTGGTGGCGAGCGGCTGCACGAGCGGCGCCGGCCCCGAGACCGCGGAGCTGCTGTTCGAGCAGGTCGGCGGCCAGGAGTGGTGCGGCGGCGAGCTCTCGATCACGCTCGACCCGTGGGTGGGCAGCTGTGGTGCCGAGGCTGCGATGGACCGCGTCGCGATCGCGATCGCCATCGACCCCGGCGAGCTGCGTCAGAGCCTGACCGCGTACGACGACGACGAGCTCTCGGTGCTGGTCCCGAAGAACCCGGACGTGCTGCCGGGCTTCCAGCTGCGCTCCCGCGACCTCGACAAGCTCCAGGCGGCGCAGGCCGAGCTCGGGGGCGTCATCCTCGATGGTCCCGACGATGCCAAGGCGTACCTCGACGGCTGATCCGCAGCGGCCCAGCGCGTCAGGTCGCGTCGGGTCGGTCGCCGACCGGCGGCGGGAGCACCCAGACGACGGGGCGGCGGCGCAGGCGCGCGCTGGCCACGCCCGCCGTGGCGTCTCCGGGTGCCCTGCCGGAGCGGACCGCCGCCACGTTCGCGCCGATGATGACGAGCATCCCCACGACCTCGTGGAGCGACAGGCCCTGCTGCAGCACCACGAGGCCCGCGAGCGCGGCCAGCGCCGGGTGCATGCTCATCAGCACGCTGAAGGTCTGGCGCGGGACGCTGCGCAGCACGTGCACGTCGATGGCGTACGGGATGACCGAGGCCAGCAGGCCGGTGCAGGCGGCGGCTGCGAGGGCGAACCACGTGACGTCCACGGTCGCCAGGGTGCGCACGAGCACCGGCAGGTACAGCACGGCCGCGATGCCAGACGCGAGCGCCGGTCCCTCCACGCCGCTGAAGCGCACACCGAGCACGCGGTTGAGCAGGATGTAGGCGGCCCAGCACGCGGCGGCCACCAACGCCAGCGACACCCCCACCACGTCTGTGGTCGCGTCGGGCGAGACCAGCACGTAGACGCCGGCGACGGCGCTGAGCGCGATCGCCACGTCGCGAGGACGGCGTGAGCTCGCCAGCGCGACCGCGAGCGGACCGACGAACTCGAGCGTGACGGCCAGCCCCAGGCCGATGCGCGCGATGGACATGTACAGGGTGAGGTTCATGATGCTCAGGACGGCCGCGAGCAGCAGCACGGGCCACCACTGCGTCCACCTCATGCGGCGCACGTCGGGACGCGCGATCGGGAGCAGGACGGCGCCGGCGACCAGCTGGCGGACGGCAACGACGCCGGCCGGACCGAGCACCGGGTAGGCCAGGGCGCCGACGGCCGCGCCGATCTGGTTCCCGGTCGCGCCAGCGAGCAGGACGCCGACGCCGGCGAGCATGCCGCGGTCGATGGTGGGCGCCGCGAGGGCGTCGGAGGAGGCGGGGAGCGTGGTCATGCACAGGAGGGTGCGCCATGGCCCGCCACCCGCAAAATGTATGCGAATGATGATTTGATACGTTTGACGTATGGATGAGCGACCCGAGGTCACACCCGAGAGCGACGTCGAGGTCCGGCACCTACGGGCGCTGGCCGCGGTCGTGGACACAGGCACGTTCACGGACGCCGCGATCGAGCTCGGCGTCTCGCAGGCGACGGTGTCACGCACGATCGGATCGCTCGAGGGGGCTGTCGGCGCGCGCCTGCTGCATCGCACCTCGCGGGTGGTGGCGCTGACGTCCGCGGGTGAGCGGCTGCTGCCGCACGCCCGCGCGGTGCTCCGTCAGATGGCCGCGCTCTCGCAGGCGCTCGTCGAGGACGGACCGGAGCTGCGGATCGGCTTCGCGTGGGGGGCGCTGGGTCGGCACACGCGCGAGGTGCAGCGCCGTTGGGTCGAGCGCACCGGCGGTCAGCTGGTGTTCGTGCAGTCGATGGACCGCAGCGCTGGGCTTGGGTCGGGGACGGCCCCGGTCGCGGTGCTGCGCTGGCGCGCCACGGACGACCGCTTCGAGACCGCGCTGGTCGGGGTCGAGCAGCGCTACGCCGCGGTGCCGCTCGACGATCCGCTGGCGTCGCGTGACGGCGTGACCGTGGCGGACCTCGCCGGCCGCACCGTGGCGATCGATCGTGACACGGGCTCGACCACCAGCGAGCTGTGGCCCGTGGATGCGCCGCCGGCCCGGGAGCGAGCGGTGCGCGGGGTCGAGGCGTGGCTCACCCTCATCGCGGCCGGGCAGGCCGTGGGGGTGACGGCGTCCGCGACGGTGGAGGGTCACCCGCGTTCGGACGTGGTGTACGTGCCGCTGGTGGACGCACCACCGACACCCGTGTGGCTCGCGTGGATCCGCGGCGACGCGCCGGTGGGTCTCGACGACCTCGTGGGCATCGTCCGCGAGCAGTACGCCCTCGAGGCGCCGTCGGGTTGACAGCTCGTGGCGCGCCCGGCAGGAGTCGAACCTGCGACCGGCGGATTAGAAGTCCGCTGCTCTATCCAGCTGAGCTACGGGCGCTCGGGGGCGGAATGTAGGGCTCGCGCGCCGTTCGCGGTGGTGCGCGAGCGTGGACGTGCGCCGTACCGTCATGGTCACGGGCTGAGGGAGACGGTCGTGCTGCGGTTCGCGGGTCTGTTGTCGCTGGTCGCGTTCGCGGCCTACCTCTACTGCGTGCTCGACGTGGTGCTGACCGAGGAGTCGCGGGTCCGCAACCTGCCGAAGATCCTCTGGGTCGTGGTGGTGCTGTTCCTGCCGTTGGTGGGCTGCATCGCCTGGGCCGTCGGCGGCCGACCGACCGGGCTACACGTGCGCCCCGGCGGCACCGTGCGGCCGGACCACCCGGCCGGGCGAGCGCGACCGTCGCCTCCGAAGGGGCCCGACGACGACCCGCGGTTCCTGCGCTCGCTCGAGGACCGGCTCCGGCGCGAGGCAGACCAGGAGCCGTCGGACGGGACGGACGGCGAGACCGGCACCCCGGACGACGACGCCTGACGGGTCAAGGAAGGTTCGAGCGCGTTCCCGGCGTTCGAGCAGATGACCCCGGAGAGCCGATGCAGCCCGAGACCGACAGCCAGACGACCGCGGAGCCGGCGGTCAGCCGTCACGCCGCAAGGATCCGCCTGACGCTGTTCGCCGTCGTCGTGCTCGGCTTCGGCGGCCTGCTGCTGACGCAGGGCGGCCGCATCGACGCCGCGCTCGGGAGCGTGCGCGAGCTGGTGGACGCGGCCGGCTGGCTCGGCCCGGCGCTGTTCGTGGCGCTGTACGCCGTGCTGACCATCGCGCTGGTGCCGGGCTCGCCGCTGACGGTCGCCGCCGGTGTGCTGTTCGGTCCGTTCATCGGCACGGCGCTGGTCGTGGTGGGCGCGACCATCGGCGCGGTCGGCGGCTACCTGTGGGGCCGACGGCTCGGGCGGGAGGCGGTCGCGAAGCTCGCGGGTGAGCGGTTCGCGAAGGTCGACGCATGGCTGGGCGAGCGTGGCCTGCTGGCGGTGCTGTACCTGCGCTTCGTGCCGCTGGTGCCGTTCAACCTGTCCAACCCGGTGGCCGGCGTCACGGGGATCGGTCTGCGTGACTTCTCCGTGGGCACCTTCGTCGGGATCATCCCCGGCACGTTCGCGTTCGCCGCGCTCGGGGGGTCGTTCGACGACCCGACGTCGCCGCTGTTCCTCGGCGCGCTCGCGCTGCTGGTCGTGCTCGCCGTGGGGACGCCGCTGGTGGACCGCCGGGTCCGGGGCCGCGCTGCCTGAGCGCGGCTCAGCCGTCGGTACGCAGGGCGGCTGACATCTGCGTCAGCGCTTCCTCGACGTCCAGCGCCAGCAGCAGCAGCCCGGCCTCGTCGTCGCTCGCGAGCTGGCCGTCGCTGGCCTGGTCGCGCAGCTCGTCGCGGAAGCGCTCGAGCTTCTTCGCGACCGCCCTGACGTCGCGCTCGCGGATCTCCCGGATGGCCTCGACGAGGTCCTCGTCGAGCTCCTGGAGGGCGTCGGCCGTGAGCGCGTCGATGGTGTAGAGCTGCACCAGCCGCTCGCGGACGACCGTCACCGCCTCGGTCGCGGCGATCTCGGGCTGCATGTCGATGGGGTCGGGGCGGGGTTCGTCAGCGGCTGCGCTCGGCGCCGCCGTCGGCTCGGCCCCGTCCACGAGCTCGAGGCCGGCCGGGGCGGCGAGGCTGCCGGTCGGTCGAGCATCCGGATCGGTCACCCCGGGGGTCGCGTTCGCCCCCACGGCCAGCGCGACGACCGCGAGCAGTCCTGCCGAGAACAGCAGCACCGGACGGCTGACCTTGGACCCGGCGCTCCGACCGACACTCACGAGCTCGCGAGCGCCGTCATCCACCACGGCGGCGGGGGCGCTGGCAGCGATGCCGGCCGGGACGCCGACGGTGTCGTTGGGCGGGCTGAGCACCACGGTCTCGTCGTCCGGTGACCCGCTGACGAACTCGTCGTGGTGGCCCCGGTCGGTGAGCCCACGCACCTCGACCGATCCGGAGGACGGCACCGGCGGTGCGGTGACCTCTGCCACGATCTTCGCGGCGCGCTCCTCGGGCACCCCGATGGACGGTGCGCGCGTGATCGGGCGCCCGAGGCTCGCCGCGAACTCGAGCGCGCTCTGGGGGCGCGCAGCCGGGTCCTTCGCCAGCGCGGCGTGGATCGCGTCGGCGACGTGCTGAGGAAGCTCCGGGCGCCGCGCTCGCAGGTCAGGGGGGTCGGCGCGCAGGTGCTGGTCGACGATGCCGAGCGGCTCCTCGGCGGCGAACGGCGGCTCGCCTGTCAGCAACGTCGTGGCCACGCAGGCCAGCGCGTACACGTCCGCGAGCGGGCCGACCGCGCCCCCGGTGGCCTGCTCGGGCGCGAGGTACGAGACCGAGCCTCGCACCGTGGCGGTCATCGTCCCCGACATCGCCGACGAGCGGGCGATGCCGAAGTCCGTCAGCCGGGGCACGCCGCCGTCGAGCAGCACGTTGTTGGTCGAGACGTCGCGGTGGACGAGCTGCACGTCGTGGGCGGCCTGCAGCCCGGCCGCGACGCCGGCGATGATGTCGAGCCCCGCCTCGATGTCGGGCAGCCCGCCGGGCTGGACCAACGCTGCGAGGGTCGGCCCGTCCACGAGCTCGAGCACGATCGCCGGCTCGTCGAGGCCATCGAGCGACGCGTCGTACACGGTCACGACGTTGG
>JBFGFG010000013.1:0-16946 GCA_041579655.1 Nitriliruptoraceae bacterium | reverse complement strand
GTAGACACCCAGCGCACCGCCGGTCGCAGGCGGCTCGGCAGCAGCCGAGGGCTGCGTGGTGGTCGCAGCGCCGTCGCGGATCGTGTCACCCACCACCATGACCTCCGCGCGTCCCGTTCCTGTCTATCAGACATCGCGTCATCCTGATACGAGTTCCGCAAGGCCACGAACGCGCCCCAGAGGTCACGTAGGGTCCGTCGGGGAGCCTCGGGAGCTGTAGATGCACGGTGTCGACGAACTGATCCGAGCCTTGGCCCACGACCTCGTGCGGGCCGAGGTCGGGCCGGGCGAGGTCGTCATCCGCGCCGGAGAGCCCAGCAGCGGCCTCGTTCGCGTCGTGCAGGGCGTGCTGGACGTGGACGTGGTCCGTGGCGAGCGGTCGATTCGTGTCGCGGCCGTGGGCCCCGGGGCGGTGCTCGGGGGCGTCGGGCTGCTGGCCGGCGGTCTCTCCACCGCGACCGTGACCGCGCGCGAGCCCGGCGTGATCGAGGTGCTGCCGGCCGAGGTCGTGCGCAGCCACCTCGCCGCCGACCCCAGCCTGGCCGACGGCCTCGCCGAGCAGGTGCGCGCCACGATCGACCGTGACGCCCTGCTGCTGGTGCTCAGCGACCTTCTGCACGACACCTCGCAGGAGCTCGTCGAGGTCTCGCGCAGCCTGCGGGTCCGCGACGTGCCGGGCGGCGAGGTGCTGTGCCAGCAGGGCGGCACCGACACCACGGCCTGGATCGTGGTGGCCGGCCGGCTCTCGATCCGGCGCGACGACGGGGACGGCGTCGTCGAGGTGAGCCGCGTGGGACGCGGGCAGATCGTGGGCGAACGTGCGCTGGTGACCGGCGAGCCACGCGACGCGACCGTGGTGGCCGTGCGCGACACGGTGCTCGCCGAGGTCGACGAGGACGACTTCCACACGCTGCTGGTCGAGCACCCCGAGGTCGCCCGGGAGCTGATGCGACAGGTCATCATGCGCCGCGACGCCGTTGTGGGCGCGTGGCGCCACGAGGTCTCCACGCTCGCCGTCGTCTCGGCGAGCGACGCGATGTCCACCGACGAGCTGGCCCGCGCCTTCGCCGACACGCTGGACGCCCACGCGGTGGTCCAGCGCCTGACCGCCGGGCGCGTCGACGCCGAGCTCGCCACCGACGGGGCCAGCAACGCCAGCGACGGCACCACCGCGCGTCGGCTCGCCTCCTACCTCCACGAGCAGGAGGCCGCGGTCGAGCTGCTGCTGCTGGAGATGGCGGGCGACGGCTCCGCGTGGGACACACGCGCCGGGCGGGTCGCGGACCGGATCGTGGTGCTGCTGCACGCCGCCGCACCCGAGCAGGAGCGTGCGCGCGTGCGCGCCGTGGTGGCGAGCGCGCCCGCCGGCGTCGAGGTCGTCGCGCTGCTGCACCACGCCCCCGACACGGTCCGCCCGAACGGCACGGCCGCGCTGATCGCCGACCTCGGCGTGCACGACGCGCTGCACCTGCGGGACGAGCGCGCCGAGGACCTCCAGCGGGCCGCTCGGCTCACGGCCGGCCGCGGCGTGGCGCTGGTGCTCGGTGGCGGCGGGGCGAAGGGCTACGCCCACATCGGCGTCCAGCAGGCGCTGCACGAGCTCGGCGTGCCCGTGGACCTGATCGTCGGCGCGTCGATGGGCGCGCTGCTCGGTGCTGGGATGGCGACCGGCCTCGACCACGACACGCTGCCCGCGACCGCGGCCAGGCTCGCCTCGGGCGGGATGGACTACACGCTGCCCGTCACCTCGCTGCTGAAGGGCGAGGCGTCCGCGCGCGCCTTCGAGACCGAGTTCGGCGCGTGGGAGTTCGAGGACCTGTGGACCCCGTACCGCTGCGTGTCGACGAACCTCACGCGCTCCCACGTGGTGGTCCACGACAGCGGTCCGCTGGTGCCGCCGCTGCGTGCGACCAGCGCTATCCCCGGCGTGCTGCCACCGGTCCCGATGGGCGAGGACCTGCTCGTCGACGGCGGCGTGCTCAACAACGTGCCCGTCGACGTGGCCACCGCGGACGGACGCTGCGCGACGCTGATCGTGGTCGACGTGGCACCGCCGATGGGCCCGGGCGCCAGCGAGGACTACGGCCTGTCGGTCTCCGGCTGGTCCGCGCTGCGCGCCAGCGTGCGCAAGGGCCGCAGCCAGTACCCCGGCATCGCGGCGGTGCTGATGCGCTCGATGATCGTCGGCTCGATGGTGCACCGACGCCAGACGCTGGGCGACGCGGAGGTCGCCCTGCTGCTGGAGCTGCACGTGCGCGGCGTGAGCCTGCTGGACCTCGAGGTTGTCGAGCCGGTCGTCGCGCTCGGCCACGAGCTCGCGCGGCCACGCATCGAGGCGTGGCTCGCCGAGACCGGCTGGCCCGCCGGCACCGGCTGAGCCGGCCGGTCAGCTACGCAGCATCTCGGCCATCTCGAACGCGAGCTCCAGCGACTGCTCGGCGTTGAGCCGCGGGTCGCAGGCCGTCTCGTAGCGGTCGCCGAGGTCGGCGTCGAGGATGTCGCGGGCGCCGCCGACGCACTCGGTGACGTCCTCACCGGTGAGCTCGACGTGGACGCCGCCGGGCACGGTGCCCTCCTGCGCGTGGGCGCCGAAGAAGCCGCGCACCTCGGCCATGACGTCGTCGTAGCGGCGCGTCTTGTAGCCCGACTCGGCCGTGAAGGTGTTGCCGTGGCAGGGGTCGCAGGACCACACGAGGTTGTGGCCGGCCTCACGCGAGTGGGCCAGCAGCGGCGGCAGCCCCTCGCTGACGTTCTCGGCGCCGAAGCGCGTGATGAAGGTGAGGCGACCGGGGATGTTGTCGGGGTTGAGCCGCGCCACGAGCTCGTCGACCTCGTCGGGCGTCGCCGTGGGGCCGAGCTTGCAGCCGATCGGGTTCTTCACGCCGGACAGGAAGTGCACGTGCGCGCCGTCGGGGTCGCGGGTGCGCTCGCCGATCCACAGCATGTGGGCCGAGCAGTCGTAGAAGTCGCCCGTGAGCGAGTCACGACGGGTCAGCGCCTGCTCGTAGCCGAGCAGCAGCGCCTCGTGCGAGGTGTAGGCGTCGACCTGGTGGAACGTCGGGGCCGACAGGTCCACACCAGCGGCCGCGAGGAACCCCAGCGCGCGATCGATCTCCTCGCCGATGGCCTCGTAGCGCTTGCCCTGGGGCGAGTCGCCGACGAACTCCTGGTTCCACTCCTGGACCCGACGCAGGTCCGCGAAGCCGCCGCGGGCGAAGGCGCGCAGCAGGTTCAGCGTCGAGGAGGACTGGTGGTACATCTTGACCATGCGCTGCGGGTCGGGCATGCGGGCGCCACCGTCGAACGCCAGCGAGTTCACCGCGTCGCCGCGGTAGCTCGGCATCGTCTGGCCGTCGCGGGTCTCGGTGTCGGACGAGCGCGGCTTGGCGAACTGCCCGGCGATGCGGCCGACCTTCACCACCGGCAGCTGCGCGCCGTACGTCAGCACGACCGCCATCTGCAGCAGCACCTTGAACTTGTCGCGGATCTGGTCCGCGCTGAACGCGTCGAACGTCTCGGCGCAGTCCCCGCCCTGCAGCAGGAACGCCTCGCCGCGCGACACCCGTGCCAGCTGCTTGGAGAGCTCGCGGGCCTCGCCGGCGAACACCAGCGGCGGCTGCGCCTCGATCTCGCGCAGCGCCAGAGACAGCGCGTCGGCGTCGGGCCATGTCGGCTGCTGCTTGGCATCGAGCTCGGCCCAGGACGACGGCGTCCAGGCCACGGGGGTGGTCGTGCTGCTCACTCGGGCTCCGCCGGTGGTGGGCATCCGAGCGTACGAGCGGGCCCGACCGACCGCCCACGTGAGCGATGAGAACGTGACGCCGACCGCGCTGCGGCGTGCGGCGGCGCAGTGGAGTGGGTCAGCTGCGGACGCGGGACCGGCCGTGGGTCATCAGCGAGGCCATCGCGCCGATGAACAGCATGAACACGCCCATGGCGACGAGCCCGGCGACGGCGCGCTGGTCCCCGGTCAGCATGCCGTAGCCCTCGGCGCCGTGGATCGCGCTGGCGATGTGGCTGCCCATCAGCGCGGCGACCATCCACCACACCGGCGAGAGCTCCGGCTGCCACCAGGTCGGGGTGTTCGGCGTCCTCATCGTGGTCCTCCGTGACCGTCGACAGCGCACGTGTCGTCGCTCACGAGACACAACGACCGCGACCACGCACAGTTACGGCGTGGTCGCGGCGATGTGTCCGATACGGCGTCAGCCAGCGTTCACCATGTTCTGCAGCAGGGTGTAGCCGGTGTAGGTCACCGCGTAGTCCTGCAGACCGAACGGGTGGTAGTAGGCCTCGGTCGGGTCCGGCAGCAGCGCGCCGAGGATCCGCACACGGCCCTCACCGAGCGGCAGCTCGCCGTAGATCGTCTGGCTGCTGGTGGTGCCCGCCGTGATGCCCCCGGCGGCGTTCCACTTCGAGGTCGCCACGCGCCAGTTGGGCGCGGAGTTGTTCGAGCCACCGAAGTTGTAGCCCAGCGGCACCGTGTCGTAGGTCTGCGAGGCGATGCCGCGCAGCCCGGCGTTGAGCTCGCCGCCTGCGGAGGTGAACGAGCCGACGGCGCCCACGTAGTTCTTCACCACGGTCACGTCGGACGACGTGAAGCCGTCCGCGATCCGCGGCAGCGACTGGAGCGCGGCGTCGGTGAGGATCAGCGTGCCGCCGGCCTCGGCG
This sequence comes from Nitriliruptoraceae bacterium, assembly GCA_041579655.1. Taxonomy (GTDB): domain Bacteria; phylum Actinomycetota; class Nitriliruptoria; order Nitriliruptorales; family Nitriliruptoraceae; genus JBFGFG01. The sequence continues at coordinate 12,275 of JBFGFG010000013.1, read as the reverse complement.
TACGCGCGCAGGCGACCGAAGTACGCGGCCTCGTCGGCGGCCGGCTCCGGCATCGCGTCGTTCGCCGCGATGACGGCCGTGAAGGACGCGAGGTCGACGGCGCCGGACTCGATCTCGGCGACCGTCACCGGCACGACCTCCGTGCTGGCGAGCGGCGCGAGCTCGGCGAAGAAGTCCATCCGCGACACGTCGTACGGCTGCAGCTCGTGGCCGCCGGCGTTCTGCGCGTCCGCGGCGCTGCCGCGACCGTTGTCGTCGTCGTGCGTGATGCGGGCCGGGTCGAGGATGTAGGCGACGTCACCGTCGAGCTCGAAGGTGAAGCGGCGCTCGCCGTCGTTCTCGGCCAGCGCCTCCTTGAACATCGCGTTGTTGATCGCGCGGATCGAGTCCACCCAGACCTGCACGACCGGCCCGGAGTAGGTGTAGACGTTCGCCGCCGGCTGGTTGCTGACCGTCAGCTCGGTCGCGAACCCGACGCCCTCGACCTCGCCCGGGGTGTTGTAGTAGTCGATGCCCGACCCGGAGGCCGAGTAGCCGAGGATGTCGTACAGCGTCCCCCAGCGGTACCCGCCGGCGATGTCGCGACCCTGGGCCTGCAGCGCGAGCTGGAGCTCGGCGAAGGCTGCCGTGGCCATGTAGTTGGCCATCTCGTCGTCGATGCGATCGGCGAAGGTGGCGAGGCGCTCGGACTTCTGGAAGTCGAACTGGCCGACGATCTGCAGGCCGGCCGCGAGGTAGGTGTCGTAGATCTGGCCGTGGTTGTCGGTGCCGAGGTCCCAGCCCTGCGACGTCCCGTCCTGCTCGCGGCGGAAGCCGTCCTGGAGCAGCTCGCGGACCGCGATGCCCTCCTCCTCGAAGTACCCGGCGCTGTTGTAGGCGAAGAAGCCCTTCACCGGGAAGTTGCGGTTGAGGTCCTTGCCGTCGTGCTCGGCGCGGGCGTAGGTGCCGAACAGGTTGCCGTCGGCCGGGCCCTCACCGCGGATCCAGCCCTCGGGGTTTGGGAACACCCAGTGGATCTCGAACTCGGCGAGCAGCCGGTCCACGTCCAGCTGGTCGTCGTCGATGTCTGTGAACGCGTGCGTGCCGAGCATGTCCTCGATCTGACGGGCCGCACCCTCGCGCGGCCCGATCTCGTTGCCGTGGATCGACGACATGACCAGCAGCTGCTCCTTGGGGCCCTCGACCGTGAAGTCGCTCATCACCACGTCGTAGACGGGGCCCTCGGCCTTGTCACCGGCCTCGAGCACCACGTCGACACGCAGCCGGTCGGGGTTCTGCTCCACCAGCAGGCTGATGCCGCACTCGAACTCCGCGAAGGTCAGGTAGGTCGCGGAGACCGTGGGCTCGGGGAACACCCGGCCGTCGACGGTGGTGTCTCCCGCTTCGCACTTGACCGGCGTCACCGACGCATCGTCCGTCGACAGGGCCGGCATGACCCCGAACGCGACGCTGCTGGCCGCGACGGCGGCCACGGAGAGGAGGGTGAGACGACGCACAGGACAGCCAGTGGACGGAGACAGGTCTGTGGGGCTTTCGACGTCCGTGCGGCCGTCTCCTGCCGCGGTGGCGCGCGGCAGGTGCGCCGAAGCGCCATCGAGCCGATCCGGGCCCGCTGTTGTTGCGAACGGTTCGCAGTTACAGTCCCCTTGTTGCGAGACGTTCGCAACAACGTCCACGTGCCTCGGAGACCATCGTGCGGACCGCATCGGCCGCAGCCGCCGTCGTCGCCCTCGTGCTGGCCCTGTCGGGCTGCGCGACCGACGCCTCCTCCGACGCGAGCCCCGGGCCAGAGCCGGGGAGCGGGGCAGCGCTGCGGATCGCGACGACGGTGGCCCCGATCACCTCGCTGGTCGCCACGATCGGCGGCGAGCGCGTGGAGGTGACCGGCATCGTCCCGGAGGGCGTGAACTCCCACACCTTCGAGCCCGCCCCGTCGGTCGCCGAGCTGCTGGCCAACGTGGACGCGCTGGTGCTCAACGGGCTGCAGCTCGAGGAGCCGACGCGCGAGCTCGCGGCGGTGAACCTCCCCGCCGGCGCGCCGATGATCGCGCTCGGCGACCTCGCCATCACGGCTGAGGAGTGGGTGTTCGACTTCTCGTTCCCCGCCGCGGAGGGCAAGCCGAACCCGCACCTGTGGACCGACCCGACGCTGGTGGTCGCGTACGCCGAGCAGATCGCGACGGCGCTGGTCGAGCTCGACCCGGACGGCGCAGCCGTCTACGAGGCCAACCTCGCCGGGTACCTCACGCAGGTGGACGCGTTCGAGGCCGCGATGCTCGCCGCGTTCGAGACCATCCCCGAGGACAACAAACGCCTGCTGACCTACCACGACTCGTTCGCGTACTTCGCGCGGACGTACGACTGGGAGGTGCTCGGCGCGATCCAGGTGGCCGACTTCGGCGACCCCACACCGCGCGAGCTCGCCGGGCTGATCGACCAGGTGCGCGAGACCGGCGTGCCGGCCATCTTCGGCTCCGAGGTGTTCCCCTCCCCCGTGCTGGAGCAGATCGGTGCCGAGGCGGACGTGCGCTACGTCGACGAGCTGCGCGACGACGACCTGCCGGGCGAGCCCGGCGAGCCCGAGCACTCGCTGCTGGGGCTGCTGCGCTTCGACTTCCGCACCATCACCGAGGCGCTCGGCGGCGACCCGTCCGCCCTGGACGAGTTCGAGCTCGTCGTGGTGACCCCGGACACCGCGGAGTACCCGACATGAGCGGCGACGCGCCGCTGCTGCGGCTGACGGACGTGGGCCACAGCTACGGCGGCGCCCCGGTGCTGTCGCACGTCGACCTCGACGTCACGCGCGGCCAGTTCACCGGCATCGTCGGACCGTCCGGATCCGGCAAGACCACGCTGCTCAAGCTGCTGGTCGGGATGCTGCGGCCCAGCGCCGGGCGCATCGAGCGCGGCCCCGACCTGCGCGTCGGCTACGTGCCGCAGGTCGAGTCCGTCGACTGGCACTTCCCGGCCACCGTGCAGCAGGTCATCCTGATGGCCCGTCCCGGGCGCCGGCTCGCGCCGTGGGCCAGCCCGGCCGAGCGTCGCCGCGTCGAGGCCGTGCTGGAGCGGCTCGGGCTCGGCGGGCTCGCCGAACGGCACATCCGCGAGCTCTCCGGCGGCCAGCAGCAGCGTGTGTTCGTCGCCCGAGCGCTGGTGCGCGACCCGGACCTGCTGCTGCTGGACGAGCCCACCAGCGGCGTGGACGTGCGCACCCGCCACGAGGTGCTGCACCTGCTCGGAGAGCTGCACGACGCCGGGCACACCATCGTGCTGACCACCCACGACCTCAACGGCATGGCGGCCCACCTGCCGCACCTGGTGTGCCTCAACACCACCGTGATCGGCTCCGGCACACCCCGCGAGGTGCTGACCCCCACCGTGCTGGAGGCGACCTACGGCGCGCCGCTGGAGGTGCTGGACCACGGCGGCATGCCCGTCGTGGTGGACGCCCCGCACCGCAGCGAGCCGGCCGCCGCCGGTGGTGCCGTGATGGACGACCTGCGCGTCACCACCACGGCCGACCCCGACGACCTCGCCCTGCCGACGGTGCCGTGATGGACGCGTTCATCGAGGCCTTCATGGGCCCGTTCGCGTACGGGTTCTTCCGCAACGGGCTGCTGGTGGCGACGATCTCGGGCGCGCTGTGCGGGATGGTCGGGACCTACGTGGTGCTGCGCGGGATGTCCTACATCGGCCACGGGCTGAGCCACGCGATCTTCGGCGGCTTCGCCGTGTCCAGCCTCGTGGGCATCCCGTACCTCATCGGCGCAGGCCTGTGGGGGCTCGGGTCGGCGCTGGTCATCAGCCAGGTCAGCCGCCGCCGCATCATCGGGGCCGACGCCGCGATCGGCGTGATCACGACCTCGTCCTTCGCGCTCGGGCTGGCGCTGTTCGCGCTGTTCGGGCAGCGCGGTCGGGGCTTCGAGGCGGCGCTGTTCGGCTCGATCCTCGGCGTGCAGCTCAGCGACGTGGTGGCGGTGGTGGTGGTCGGGCTGCTCGCCGGTGGCGTGATCCTGGTGCGCTACCGCGAGCTGCTGTTCGCCACCTTCGACCCCGAGGTCGCCGACGTGTCCGGCGTCAGCGTGCCGCGCACCGACGCCCTGCTGATGCTGGTGCTGTCGTTGTCGATCCTGGTCACGATGCGGGTGCTCGGCGTGACGCTGATCGCCGCGACGCTCGTGATCCCGGCGGTGATCGCCCGGATGCTCACCGACAAGTTCCACCGCATGCTGCTGCTGGCGACGCTGATCGGTGCCGGGACCGGGGCCGTGGGGATGGTCGCGAGCTACCACGCCGACGTGCAGTCGGGCCCCTCGATCGTGCTGGTCGGCGGGGTGTTGTTCACGATCGTGTACGCCGTCACCGGCCAGACCGGCCGCCGTCGCGTCGCCGCCGCCCACGTCTGAGCGGACCGTTCGCTCGGCTCAGCGCTTCGGGGCGGCCGCGGACTTGGCGAACAGGTCGCGCAGCACCTTCGCGGTCCACGCGACGAGCTCGCCCTGCTCGGCGCGCGGGAGCGGGATCAGCACCGTCTCGGACGCGCGGTCGTAGGTGGCGCGGCGGTGCTGGCGCTCGAGGCGCACCAGCTGCGACTCGGAGAGGTTCACCGGCTTCACCTTCAGCATGTCCTTGCGCGTCACGCCGACGTCGCGCACGCCCCAGCGGCGCAGCGCGGCCTTCAGCGCGGCCAGCGTGATCAGCCGCTCGGCGGGTGGCGGGAGCCGCCCGAAGCGGTCCTCGAGCTCGGCGCGCACGCCCTTCACGCCCGAGGCGTCCCGCACGGCGGCGATGCGCTTGTAGAGCTCGAGGCGCTGCTTGGCGTCCTCGACGTAGTCGTGCGGCAGGTGGGCGTCCACCGGCAGGTCGAGGCGGATCTCGACCTCCTCCTGGATCGGGGTGCCGTTGAGGTCGGCGACCTCCTCCTTGAGCAGCTGCGCGTACATGTCGAAGCCGACGGTCGCGACCTGCCCCGACTGCTCGGCGCCGACCACGTTGCCGGCGCCTCGGATCTCGAGGTCGCGCAGCGCGATGGCCAGGCCACTCCCCAGCCGCGAGTGCTCGGCCAGCGTCTCGAGCCGCTGGTACGCGGTCTCGGTCAGCTCGGTGTCCGGCGGGTAGAGGAAGTACGCGTAGCCACGCTCGGACGAGCGCCCGACGCGGCCGCGCAGCTGATGCAGCTGCGACAACCCGAGCAGGTCGGCGCGCTCGACCAGCAGCGTGTTGGCGTTGGGGATGTCGAGGCCGGACTCGATGATGGTGGTGCACACCAGCACGTCGATCTCGCGCTCCCAGAAGCCGAGCATCGCGCCCTCGAGCGTCTTCTCGTCCATCTGCCCGTGGGCGAAGGCGACGCGCGCGTCCGGCACCAGCTCGCGGATGTGGGCGCACACCGAGTCGATGGTCTCGACCTGGTTGTGGAGGTAGAACACCTGCCCGTCGCGCAGCAGCTCGCGGCGGATCGCCAGCGCGATCTGGTCCTCGTCGTACTCCTGCACGAAGGTCAGCACCGGCTGGCGGTCCTCGGGTGCGGTCTCGATCGTGGACAGGTCACGGATGCCCGTCACCGCCATCTCGAGCGTGCGCGGGATCGGCGTGGCGGACATCGACAGCACGTCCACCGAGGTGCGCAGCTGCTTGAGGCGCTCCTTCTGCTGGACGCCGAAGCGCTGCTCCTCGTCGACGATGACCAGCCCGAGGTCGTTCCACTCCACGCTCTTGGACAGCAGCGCGTGGGTGCCGATCACGACGTCGACGGTGCCGGCGGCGATGCCGTCCAGCGTCGCCTTGCGGTCGGGGCCGGACACGAAGCGCGACAGCGGGCGCAGCTCGACGGGGAAGCCCGCGAAGCGCTCGCGGAAGGTCTCGTAGTGCTGCTGGGCGAGGATGGTGGTGGGCACCAGCACCGCGACCTGCTTGCCGCCGAACACGGCCTTGGCCGCCGAGCGCACCGCGACCTCGGTCTTGCCGAAGCCGACGTCGCCCACCAGCAGCCGGTCCATGGGCATCGCGTGCTCCATGTCCTTCTTGATCTCGGCCGAGGAGGTCAGCTGGTCGGCGGTCTCGACGTGCGCGAACGCGTCCTCGAGCTCGGTCTGCATCACGCCGTCCACCTCGAACGCGTGGCCCGGGGCGTGCATCCGCGCCGCGTACAGGCGGATGAGCTCGGCGGCGATGTCGCGCACGTTCGCGCGAACCCGGTTCTTCGCCTTCTCCCACTGCGCGCCGCCGAGGCGCATCACCGTGGGGCTCTCGCCGCCCTGGTACTTCGCGACCGCGTCGACCTGGTCCGAGGGCACGAACAGCTTGTCGCCGTTGGCGTACTCGAGCTCGACGTAGTCACGCTTGGCGATGTCGCCGGAGGGGGTGCGGGTCTCACGCGTGACCATCCCGACGAACCGGCCCACGCCGTGGGTTCGGTGCACCACGGCGTCGCCGGCCGAGAGGTCCAGCACCGCGTCGGCCGCGGCCGTGCGTGTGCCCATGCGACGCGACGCCTTGCGTCGGCGGGTGCCGAAGATGTCGAACTCGCCCATCACGGCCAGCCGGAGCTCGGGCGCGTCGAAGCCCTCGCGCAGGGGGCTGACGACGATCTCGGCGCGCTGCCCAGAAGGGGCCGCTGGCAGCTGGCCCTCGATCAGGCTGGTGGGCACGGCCTGCTCGGCGAGCACGTCGGCGAGGCGACGCGCCGGACCGGCCGCGCCGGAGGTGAGCACCACCCGGCGACCGTCGGCCAGCAGCCGGCGCACCATCTCGCCGAGCCGGGTCACGTCGCCGCGCAGCGACTCCCACGGGGCGCCGGGCAGCCGTGAGCCCTCGAACGGCGACAGCTCCCACACCCTGTCGCCGGCGTGCGCCCGCAGGTCCTCCATCTCGGCGAACGCGAGCCCCGCGTCGCCGTCCTCGACCTGCAGCCACGCGACCTGCGCCAGCACCTCGGCCTCGTCGTGGAGCTTGTCGGCGCGCTGCGTGACCAGCGTGGGGTCGACGATCGCGAGCCCCGAGCCCTTCCCCATGAAGTCCGGCAGCAGCGCCGGCTTGGGGTGCAGGTAGGTCACCAACGACTCGGCTCCCTCGAACACCTGGCCCTCGGCGAGCTTCTCGAGGTGCTCGGCGATGCGTGGCTGCACGGCCATGCGGGCCCGCGCCCGCTCGCGCAGCGACTCGTCGAGCACCAGCTCGCGTGCCGGGTCGATGCGCACCCGCTCCAGCGGGTCCACCGACCGCTGGTCGCCGACCGCGAAGGTCCGGATCGTCTCGACGTCGTCGCCCCAGAACTCGATGCGGATCGCGTTCTCGCCGGCGGTCGGGAACACGTCCACGATGCCGCCGCGCACGGCGAACTCACCGCGCGCCTCGACCTGCGGGGTGCGCGAGTAGCCGAGCGCGGCGAGCTGCTCGACGAGCGCGTCGAAGCCGTCCCAGCTGCCGTCCACGTCCAGCGGCGCCCGGGTGCCGAGCGCCGGGTCCATCGGCTGCAGCGCGGCGCGGACCGGTGCCACCACCACCAGCAGCGGGTGGTCGTACGCATCGGGGCGCGAGAGCCGGTCCAGCACGGCGAGGCGACGGCCGACGGTGCGCGGCTGGGGCGAGAGGCGCTCGTGCGGGAGCGTCTCCCACGACGGGAACACCGCGACGCGGTCCTCCCCGAGGTACGCCGCGATGCCGTCGGCGACCGCCTCCGCGTCGGAGGTGCGCGGCACGATCACCAGCAGCGGCGAGGCGCGCTCGGCCAGCAGCGACAGCGCCATCGGGCGCGACGCCGCCACCGCACCGATGCGGCTGACGTCGAGGTCGACCTCCAGCGGGCCCCGCGCAGCGCGCAGCAGCGGCGCGAGCGGGCCGACCGCGAGCCCGGGATCGAGCTGCGCAGCCATCGCCCGCGTGGCGACGTCGGTCATCGTGCGCTCCGGATGGGCTGGTGCGGGACGGTGTCGAGTGTGCTGCTGAGCCGGGATGTCGGCCTACGGGCTCACTCGACGGGATGCTGCTACGGGACGGGTGTCGAGTGTGCTGCTGAGCCGGGATGTCGGCCTACGGGCTCACTCGACGGTCCGGGAGGGGGCGCGGAGGGTTCGCCGAGGGGACGTGCATGGTTCGGTGCGTCGCTCAGCGGCGCTTGCCGCCGCGGGGCATCGCACCCTTCGGCATCGGGATGTTGCCCTTGTCCAGCGGCGCGAGCTTGCGCGCGAGCTTGGGCACCTCGGTCTTGGAGAGCGTGTTGCCCATCTTGGTCATCTCGACCTGGAGTCGACCGAGCGGCGTGGTGCCGTTCTCGCCGTCGCCGGCGATCAGCACGTGGATCGGCACCTCACCGCGGACACGGTCGAGCTTCTTCTGCTCGCGCTTGAGCATGTCCTTGAGACGCTGCCCCGAGCCGCCCTCGGCGACCAGCACGATGCCGGGCCGACCCACGACGCGGTGGACCATCTCCTGCTGCTTGTTCACCGCGATCGCCGGGGTGACGAACCACTGGCCGCGCATGTTCTGCAGCACCGCAGCGGCCGCGCCGGGCATGCCCTCGATCGCGCTGAACTGCGCGCCCTGCATCCGGCGGCCGAACACCAGCAGACCGACGAAGAACCCGACGACCACGCCGAGCAGCACGAACGTCACCCACAGGCCGGTGATGGCGCCCAGCACGACGCCGAGCACGATCGGCAGGCCCAGGGCCAGACCGAGGTAGAGATCGAGCTTGGGGTCGGCCTGCCGGGTCATCCGGTAGGCGGCGGCCAGGCTCTTGAAGCGGTCCTTCACGAGGGATCCTTGGTGCGGGCGTGGTAGCGGTTCTGGGTGGGTTCGAGGCCCTGTGCGACGAGGTGCTCGATCGCGTCGGTAGCCTCCTGCGCGACGACGTCGGCCTCGGTGCGCTCGTCGGCTGTGAAGCGCCTGAGCACGAAGTCCTTGCCTGGCATGCGGCCCGGTGGGCGGCCGATCCCGACGCGCACGCGGGGGAACTCCTTGGTCCCCAGCGCGCGCACCATGTCGCGCACGCCGTTGTGGGACGAGGAGCCGCCGACCTTCAGCCGCATCTGGCCGAGCTCGAGGTCGAGCTCGTCGTGCACGGCGATGATCTGCGAGGTCGGGACGTCGAACCAGGAGGCGGCGGCCTGCACAGGTCCGCCGAGCGTGTTCATGTACGACTCAGGGAGAACCAGCAGCAGCCGCTGGTCACCCACGCGGATCTGGGCCTCCTCGCAGCGGATGCGCTTGTTGCGTCCGAAGCTCGCCCGGTTGCGCGCTGCGAGGGCGCGCACGACGTCGGCCCCGATGTTGTGTCGGGTACCGCCGTACTCAGCCTCGGGGTTCCCGAGGCCCACGACCAGCCAGTGGTCGGACACGTCGTGCCTCCTGTGCTGCATCCGGTGTCGCGGCGCGTCGGCGCCGCACGACACCGTACGGCAGAGGCCCCACCACGGACGATGCCGGGTGGGGCCTCAGGACCGGACTGGTCAGGCGCCTTCGCCCTCGGCGTCGCCCTCGGTCTTGACCTCGAGGAGGTCGCTGTCCTCGTCCTCGTCCTCGTCCGGCATCTGCGGGGCGTTGACGGTGACGATGGTGCGCTCGGGCTCGATGTCGAACGACCCGCCCTCGGGGAGCAGCTCGCGGAGGTCCTCGACGCGCTTGACGTCGCCGATCTCCATGCCGTCGATCGACAGCTCGATGAAGTTGGGGGTGTCCAGCGGTCGGACGTTGATCGGCACCGTGGTGAGGATCTGGCTCACGACGCCGGCCTCGGCCGCCTCGCCGGTGAGGTGCACGGGCACGTCGACGACGATCGTCTCGTTCTTGTCCACCGACAGCAGGTCGACGTGGACGTAGTCGCCACGGACCGGGTGACGCTGGATGTCACGCGCGACGCAGAGGCTGGTGTCCTCACCGGACTCGACGACGAGCAGCACGTTGCGGCCGGCCGGGCCGTGCAGCGCGTGGTAGAGCTCCAGCGCGTCCACGGAGAGCGGCGTCGGGGAGACGTCGTAGCCGTAGATGACGCCGGGCACGCGGCCCTGCTTGCGCAGGCGACCCGCAGGTCCCTTGCCGGTGTCGGGGCGCATCTCGACGGAGAGCTTGACCTGGTTCATGATGGTGTTCCTGTGTGGGTGGTCCCCAACGCGGGTCGGTCGCACGCATGCGGCGAGGTGTCACGCGGGGTGGTGCGTCGCAGCGTCACACGACAGCTCGAGGCACCGAACAGCCCGCAACATCGGCGGGCCGTCCGCCCAAGGTACCCCTCCGCTCGCAACCGTGACCCCGCCGCGCGCCCCGTGACCGCAGCGTGAGCGAAGCCGCCCTGCTGTCCCAAGCCGCGTGAGCGAAGCGAACGAAACAAGCGGCGACGACAGCTGGGCCTACGACGCGAGCGCCAGCGAGCGGCGTACCGAACTCACACGTTCTCGCCACGGAACAGCTCGGACACGCTCTCGTCCTCGAACACCGCGCGCAGGGCCTGGGCGATGATCGGCGCGATGGAGAGCACCACGAGGTTCTTGGGCCGACGGTTCGGCGGGATCGGCAGGGTGTTGGTCACCACCACCGTCTCGATCTCGGACGCCTCGAGGCGCTCCTTGGCGGGACCCGAGAAGATCGGGTGCGTGGCGCAGGCGATGACGCGCTTGGCGCCGCGCTCCTTGAGCAGCCGCGCCGAGCCGCAGATGGTGCCGGCGGTGTCGATCATGTCGTCGGTGAGGATGGCGGTCTTGCCCTCCACGTCACCGATGACCTCGAGGCTGACCGACTCGTTGTGCTCGTTGGGGTCGCGACGCTTGTGCAGGATCGCCATCGAGCAGTCGAGGTTCGCCGCGAACTTCTCGGTCAGGCGCACGCGGCCGGCGTCGGGCGACACCATCACGCGCTCCTCGACGGGCACGTTGGTGCGGATCCACTCCTCGAGCAGCGGCAGCGCCGTGAGGTGGTCCATCGGGGTCGAGAAGAAGCCCTGGATCTGACCGGTGTGCGGGTCCACGCTCATCACGCGGTCGGCGCCGGCGGCTTGGTACATGTCGGCCATCAGCTTCGCGCCGATGTGCTCCCGCGGAAGCGTCTTCTTGTCGGAGCGTGAGTAGCCGTAGTACGGCATCACGGCGACGATGCGCTTCGCCGAGGCACGGCGCAGCGCGTCCACGAGCAGCAGCTGCTCCATGATGTGGTCGTTGACCGACATGCCGTCGTCGGTGCCCGAGACGTGGCTCTGGATCACGAACACGTCGGCGCCTCGCACGGACTCCGACGGCCGGGCGTACAGCTCGCCGTTGGCGAACTGCGAGCGCTTCACCGCCGCGCAGCGCATGCCGAGGTGGTCAGCCACCTCGTCGGCGAGCTCGGGGTACGCAGACCCCGAGAAGATCATCATGCGCTTCTTGGTGACAGCTTCCACGAACGGCCCCTTGGTCGCGGGCTCGTGGGCGCCCCCGACCGTAGCCCGCGGTGGTGGGCACTCCGACCCGAGGGCCATGCCGGAGCGTCCGGTCACGCGGACCGGGAGCTCAGGCCTGCTCGCGGCGCTGGGCGGCCCAGCCGTCCTTGGTGGTCTGGCGCGAGCGCGCGATGCCGAGCGCGTCGGCCGGCACGTCCTCGGTGATCACCGAGCCGGCGGCGATGTACGCGCCGTCGCCGATGGTGACCGGGGCGACCAGCGAGCTGTCGCAGCCGACGAACGCACCGTCACCGACGACGGTCCGGCTCTTGACGCTGCCGTCGTAGTTCACGGTGATCACGCCGCAGGCGAGGTTGGCGTCGCGGCCGACCGTGGCGTCGCCGACGTAGGCCAGGTGCGGGACCTTCGAGCGGTCTCCGAGCGTGGTGTTCTTCAGCTCGGTGAACGCGCCGGCCTTGGTCCGCTCGCCCAGCACCGTGCCGGGACGCTGGTGGGCGAACGGCCCCACGCTGGCGCCGACGCCGATGATGGTCTCGCGGGCGTGCGACGCGGTGACGACCGCGTCGTCACCGACCTCGCACGCCACCAGACGGGTGTTTGGTCCGATCTCGCAGCCGGCCCCGACGACGGTGCCGCGCTCGAGCATCGTGCCCGGCAGCAGCACGGTCTCGGCCCCGACCTGCACGTCCACGTCGACCCAGGTCGCGGCCGGGTCGATCACCGTGACGCCGGCGTGGCCGAGCGCGGTGAGGTGACGACGACGCAGCACGCCCGCGACGTCCGCGAGCTGCACCCGGTCGTTGACGCCGGCGACGAGGTCCGCGTCCACGGCGACGGCGTCCACCGACGCGCCACGCTCGCGGGCGATGGCGACCACGTCGGTGAGGTAGCGCTCGCCCTGGTC
>JBFGFG010000012.1:0-17030 GCA_041579655.1 Nitriliruptoraceae bacterium | reverse complement strand
GTACGAGGAAGCCCCGGCTGCCAGCCCCACGCCGGTGGTGGCGACCGTCACGACCTCGTCGCCGGCCCGCAGCCGCATCACGAGCGGGTAGGGGATCGCGTCGTCGCCCCGCAGCACCACCAGCGGGAGCGCCTCGAGGCCGGCGTCCAGGCGTGACTTGAGGTCCTCCGGCGAGCGCTCGGTCACCGACAACGACGACAGCGACGCCTCACCACGTTCGAGCCGTGCACCCCAGCCCTCCACGTCGACGGGGACCGCGCCGAGCGGTTGTGCACCGGCCTTCTCCAGCAGCATCTGCGCCGAGTCGCTCGGCGCGAGGCCGAGCGCGGCCCGCACCTCGCGGATCGTGAACTCCTCGCGAGCGACCTCGACCACGATCAGGTTCACCTCCGCGTTCGCCGTCAGCGCCAGCAGGAGCCCGGCCTTGTCCGCGGAGGCCGCCCGCAGGGCGTCGGCGTCGGTGGCGTCGCCGAGCACCACCTCCAGCCCGGCGGCGCGCGCCCGTGCGCAGCGGTCCGGGTTCCTGTCCAGCAACGTCACCTCGCGGTGTGACTGCAGCGCCTTCGCCCAGGCGACGCCGAGCGGTCCGGCACCGACGATCAGCACCCCGGTGCGGCGACCAGCCACGTCGGCGAGCTCGCCCCGTCCTCGCAGCCACTCCACACCCACCTTGAGCAGGACAGGCACCGAGGCGGTGGTGACGATCGCCATCAGCACCAGCACGGTGAACACCTCGGGCCCGATCAGCCCCTGCTCGAGCCCGATGCCGGCGACCACGATCTCGACGGCGCCACGGCCGTTCATCGCACCACCGACCACGAGCCCCTCGCGCCAGCCATGGCCCGTCGGCAGGTAGAACAGCGCGGTGCCCAGGATCTTGCCGAACGTCGCGACCGCGATGATCGCCAGCAGCAGCCCGAGGTTCTCGCGCGCGGCCGGCAACGAGATCGCGAACCCTGCGGTGGTGAAGAACACGGGGGCCAGCACCCCGATGGAGAGCCGCTCGAGCAGCTCGGTCGCGCCACGCTCGGCCCGCGGCGTCAGCACGCCACGGCGCAGCACCATGCCGGCGAGGAAGGCGCCGAGGATCGCGTGCAGCCCCATCGCCTCGGCCAGCGCGGCACCGGCGAGCCCGCCGGCGATCAACACACCCAGCCCCCACCTCGGCCCGTCGAGCGCGAACCGCTCACGCAGGAACGTGCCGACCCTCGGTGCCAGGGCGCCCGCGGCTCCGAAGATCGCGAAGGCGACCACGGCGCGGACCCCGACGACCATCATCGAGCCGACGCCGCCGCCCTCGGCCGCGACCGAGGTGATGCCGGCGAACAGCAGCAGCGTCGCGGTGTCCGACAGCAGCGCACCGGCGACCAGCACGTACGCGATGCGCGTGTCGAACAGCCGCAGGTCGGCGAGGATCCGGGACTTGGTCGCCAGCGACGTCACCCCGACCGCGGCACCGACGAACAGCCCGGCGGTGAGGTCGAACCCGAACGCGAGCGTCACAGCGACACCGCCGGCGAACGGCACGAAGAAGCCACCGATCGCCGCGAACAGCCCGGCCCGCGACGCCCGTCGCAGGTCCGCCATGTCGATCTCGGTGCCGATGTACACCATCATCAGGACGATGCCGAGCTCGCCGATGGCGACCAGACCGGCCCCGCTGGCCAGGACGCCGAGCATCGGCGGTCCGAGCACGATGCCGGCCAGCAGCTCGCCGAGCACCGCCGGGTACCCGAGCCGGTTCGCCAGCTGCCCGCCTCCCCACGCTGCCACCAGCACCAGGCAGAGCGCGAACATGTCCAGGGCGGGCGCGCCTGCGGCGGCTGCGAGCATCGGGGTCATCGGGTCTCCTGGGGCTGCGTCAGCTCGGCTCTCGGGGCGGGCCATGACTTCGGGCATGCGCGTACGTGGACAGCGCCGAGCACACGATCAGGCCGAGCACCAGCACCACCCCACCGACGCGGGCATCCGGCACCGCAGCGGCGACGGCGATCAGCAGCACCGGGACCACGATGGCCAGCGCCACCAGCAGCAGGTCTGCACCCCACGTGCGGCGTGCCACGACCGGCGGCGCGGGCGTTGCGGCCACCTCGGTCGGCGCCACCCACGGCTCTCCCGTGCGTGCGTCGATCAGCACCGGCATCGACAGCTGGTCGTTCCACGGCGCCGCGGCCCGAGCGCTCGGAGCCGACGCGGGGTCGGCCTCCTTCTCGACGTCCAGCAGGTGGACCGCGTCGAGGTCGATCACCGGGCCCGTCTCGACTGTCCGCGGCCTGAGCCTCGGACGCGTCGGAGCGGGACGTGTCTTCATGGCTAGACCATGCCACCGGGTTCCTGTGGACAGCCTGAAGCATCGCTGAAGAGATGCTGAAGGTGTTGTGCAGGAACGCTGGACGCTGTCGTGAGCCGCCACGTACGGTGGTTCACCGGCCCCGGAGGGCCAGATGATCCACGCTGCACCCCGCCTGCTGGTCGTTGAGGACGACCGGTCGGTCAGGGACGCGATGCTGGCCTCGCTGCGAGCAGCCGGCTACGAGGTCATGGGCAGCCCCGACGGCTCCGACATCGACCGGCAGCTGGAGACGTTCCGACCGGACCTGGTGGTGCTGGACGTGCGGCTCGGTGAGGGCCCCGACGGCCTGGCGCTGGCGCGCCGGATCCGGTGCGACACCGACGTGCCGCTGGTGTTCGTGACCGCGGCTGACAGCCTGGACGACCGTCTGGCGGGGTTCGCGACGGGCGCCGACGACTACCTCACCAAGCCGTTCTCGGTGGCCGAGCTGATCGCACGCGTCGCGGCGTTGCTGCGCCGCTCGGGGCGCCTCGAGTCCGACAGCTGGCAGGTCGGCGACCTGGTGATGGACGAGGGTGCTCGGCTGGTGCAGCGCGGCGAGGAGGTGGTGGAGCTCACGCCGACCGAGTTCGACCTGCTCGCGGAGCTCGGCAAGCAGCGCGGCAAGGCGGTCTCCAAGGCGCACCTGCTGGCGGCCGTGTGGCAGTTCGACTCCTACGACCCCAACCTCGTCGAGGTCCACGTCTCGGCGCTGCGTCGCAAGCTCGAGGCCCACGGCGAGCGGCTCGTCCACACCGTGCGCGGGGTCGGCTACGTGCTGCGCCAATGATCGACACCCCGTCCCTGCGTGCACGCGTCACGATCGTCATGGTCGTGACCCTCGCGGTGCTGCTCCTGGTGCTCGAGGCGTTCGTCTACCTCTCGATGCGCGCGCGGCTCGGCGAGACGCTCGGCGAGGTGCTCGACACCCGGGTCGCGATCGTCGAGCGGCTCGCCAGGGACAGCCCCGACCTCGAGACGCTCGACGCCGAGCTGACCGAGCTCGGCGTCATCGCCGAGCTGCGCGCCCCCGACGGCACCGTCGTCCAGGCCGACCCGGCACGCCGGTTCGACGCCGTGCCGCCGGGCGACGTCGGGACGGCCACCGTGTCGCGCACGGTCGAGCTCCCCAGCGGCGCCGTGGCGACGGTGATCGTCTCGCGCGCCGGCGTCGACGCGACGCTCGAGCGCATCCTCGTTGTGGAGCTCATCGGGTCGGGCGTGGCCATCGCGCTCGCAGGGGCGCTGCTGATGCGGATGTCGTCGGTCGTGACCCGCCCGATGGACCGGATGGTGGCCACGGCGATGGAGATCGCCGAGGGCGACCGCACGCGGCGGCTGTCGCCCAAGGACCCCACCACCGAGCTCGGCCGGATGGCGGCGACGTTCGACCGCACCATCGATGCGCTGCACCAGGCGGTGACGGAAGCGGAGGAGGCCGAGGCTCGCAGCCGTCGCTTCCTCGCCGACGCCGCCCACCAGCTGCGCACGCCGATCGCCGGGGTCCGCGCCTCCGCCGAGGTGCTGGTGGCGCACCCCGACGGCGCCGACGCCGAGATGCTGGCCGCGAACGTCGCCGCCGAGTCGGCCCGGCTCTCGCGGCTCGTTGACCGGCTGCTGCGCATCGCGCGCCTCGACGGCGGGGAGGTGCCCGACCGACAGCCGACGGACCTGGCCGAGCTCACCATCTCGGAGGTCGCCCGCCAGCGGCCGCTGGCGCCGAGCCTGACGTTCACCGTGACCGCCGAACCTGGCCCGGAGATGGTCGCGACGTGCGACCCCGCGCAGCTGCGCGAGGCGCTCGCGAACCTGCTGGACAACGCGCGTCGGTTCGCCGCGAGCACCGTGGACGTCGAGGTGGTCGGGCGCGTCGGCTCGGTCGAGATCCGGGTGCACGACGACGGACCGGGTGTGCCGGCCGACCAGCAGGAGGCGATCTTCGACCGGTTCACCACCACGGCCGCCGGCTCGGGCCTCGGCCTGCCCATCGCCCAGGGCATCGCCGAGGGACACGGCGGCCAGCTCTCGCTGCAGGACGGCACGTTCGTGCTGCGCGTGCCCCGCGTGCCCGTGCACGTCTGATCCCTGGTCGTCGCCGGGACAAGGCCTCTGTGACACCGCTGACTGCAACGGTGGATGACGTACGGTCGGCGCTGGCGACCAGGAGGCCCGTGTGGCGCGCAGCGACGAGCTCACCATCGACGAGCTTGCCCAGCAGTCCGGCGTGTCGAGCCGCAACATCCGCTACTACCAGACACGCGGGCTGCTCCCGCCGCCGCGGGTGAAGGGCCGCGCCGGCGTGTACGGCGCCAAGCACCTCGAGCGGCTCGCCCTGCTCAACGAGCTCAAGAGCGAGGGCCTGAACCTCCAGGCCATCGGCTTCCTGCTCGGCGGTTCGGGGTCGGTGGACACCGACGAGGTGCGCGGCCTCAAGCGCGCCATCCTCGACGGCTGGGTCACCTCCGAGCCGTACCAGATCTCCATCCGCGAGCTCACCAAGGGCCTGCGCATCGCCGAGGAGGACACGCTGCGGCTGTTCGACCGGTCGATCGAGCTCGGGCTCGTCGAGCTGACCGACGAGGACGGGATCGTGCGCGTGCTGCTGCCCGACATCCTCAGCGCCGGCCGCGCGCTGCTGGCGATGGGCGTCACCTTCGAGCGCTCGCTGGACGTGCTGGAGGTGATGCGCGAGCACGCCACCGGCGTCGCGAAGGCGTACGTGGAGATGTTCGACGAGATGGTGCTCGGCCCGTGGGATGCCCGCGGTCGACCGAGCGACGAGTGGCGTGGCATCCGTGAGTCGGTCGAGGAGCTGCGCCCGATCGCGGGCGAGGCGCTGCTGGCCGTGTTCCAGCAGGTGATCGGTCAGGCGATCGGCGAGAGCATCGCCGCCACCGCACCGGAGTAGCGGGCACACGCCACGCCCCAGCTCCAGCGGGTCACGTTGGGGCGGATCCTCCATGCTCGCACACAAACTGCTGTCTCACTCTTGACTGTTACATCAATTACTGTCACACTTACCGCAGCACAGATCGAGGCAGCCCGTGGCGCATCCCGCGCCGACGTCAGGCGCCCGGTCCCTCCCCCGCTGTGGAGCCACGATGTCGCTCGACCTCCCCGTCCGCCCCGCCGACGCGGCCCGCCCGCCGGTGCGTCGGACCGCTGCCCGCGCTGGCCGCTCGCTGCTCGAGCTGCTGACCGGCCCGCACGGCACCGACCGCTACCTCGAGCTGCTCGACCCGAAGCTCGCCCGTGACCGGCAGCTCGCCGAGGTCGTCGCGGTCCGGCACGAGACCGACGACGTCGTGACGCTCACCATGACGCCGCCCCGCGGCTGGGCCGAGGGCACGCTCGCTCGCCCCGTCCCGGGCCAGGCCGTCAACCTCACCGTCGAGGTCGACGGCGTGCGCCACCGCCGCTCGTTCTCGGTCGCCTCCCTCGCCCCCACGAGCTGGACCGTGACGATCCGCGCCAACCCCACCGGCACCGTGTCACGCCACCTCGTGGCCGGCGCAGCGCGCGGCCTGCTGGTGGAGGTCGGTCCCCCGTTCGGCGAGATGGTGCTGCCGGCGGACGCCGGCCGCGACGGCGGGCTGCTGCTGGTCAGCGGCGGCTCGGGGATCACCCCGGTGATGGCGATGCTGCGCCGGCTGCGCGAGCACCAGCACCTCGCGCCGATCGGCTCACCCCTCGCCGAGACGCCGGCGGTGCTGCCCCGGATCGCGTTCCTCCACTACGCCCGCACCGAGCAGGACACGATCTTCGCCGACGAGCTGACCGCGCTCGCCGCCGGCTACGTGAACCTCGACCTGGTCGTGGTCCACACCGACGTCGCGCAGCCGGACTCCGCCGCGCGTGGCCTGAGCGGCTTCTTCACCCCCGCGCACGCCGAGGCGCTGCGCATCGACCCGAGCACGGCGCGCGTGTTCGTCTGCGGCCCGGGCCCGCTCGCCGGCGCCGTGACCAGCTGGCTGCAGGACCCTGCCGGCCCCACGGGCGGCTCGACCGAGCGGCTCACCGTGGAGTTCTTCCAGCCGCCGCTCATCGCGGCACCTGCCGACGGTGACTCCGGCGGCGCGATCACGCTCAGCACGAGCGGCACCGCGCTGGACAGCGACGGCCGCTCGATCCTCGAGCAGGCCGAGGACGCCGGGCTGCGCCCCGAGCACGGCTGCCGCATGGGCATCTGCCACAGCTGCACGCGCCACGTCACGACCGGCTCCGTGCGCAACCTCATCGACGGCACCGTCGAGACGGCCACCGACGCGAGCCCGGTCGAGGCCCGCATCTGCGTCTCGACGGCCCACGGCGACTGCGCCATCGACCTCTGATCGTGCTCGCTGCGCCCCACCCCAACTTCTGAAGGAGACACACCATGTCCGCAACCCTCATCCCCTCCGGTGACCTCGCCCACGACGTCACCAACACCGCAGCTCCCGAGCAGCACCCTGACCTGACCGAGCTCGCTCGGATCACGTCGCACCTGACGCCGCAGGACATCGAGGAGCTCGGCGCCGCGTTCGAGGCCATCCGCACCCGCGTGCTCGCCGACCGCGGCGAGGTCGACGCGACCTACATCCGCCGGGTCGTCAAGCTCCAGCGCAGCCTCGAGGTCGGCGGCCGCGCGTCGCTGTACCTCGGCTTCCTACCGCCGTTCTTCGTCGCCGGCGCCGCAGCGCTCGGCGTGGCCAAGATCCTCGACAACATGGAGATCGGCCACAACGTCATGCACGGCCAGTACGACTTCATGAACGACCCGGCGCTGCACTCACGCAACTTCGAGTGGGACACCGCGGCACCGTCGGCCAACTGGAAGCACGGGCACAACTACCTGCACCACACCTGGACCAACGTCAAGGGCAAGGACCGCGACATCGGCTACGGCGTGCTGCGCATGACCGAGGACCAGCCGTGGCGCCCGCTGCACCTGCTCAACCCGGTCAAGGCGCTGCTGCTCGCGACGTTCTTCCAGTGGGGCGTCGCGCTGCACGACCTCGAGGTCGAGAACCTCATCAGCGGCCGCACCAAGTGGGAGGACGTGTCGGAGTTCGCCAAGCTCATCCGTCACAAGGCCAAGCGCCAGGCGCTGAAGGACTACGTCGTGTTCCCGGCGCTCGGCGGCCCGCTGTTCCCGGTCATCCTCGCCGGCAACGTCACCGCGAACCTCATCCGCAACCTGTGGACGTTCTCGATCATCTTCTGCGGCCACTTCCCCGACGGCGTGGCGCTGTTCGAACAGGACGAGGTCGAGGGCGAGACCCGCGGCCAGTGGTACCTGCGCCAGATGCTCGGCAGCGCCAACATCACGGGTGGCAGGACGTTCCACGTGCTGTCCGGCAACCTCAGCCACCAGATCGAGCACCACCTGTTCCCCGACCTGCCGGCGCGCCGCTACGCGGACATCGCGGTCGAGGTCCAGGCGCTGTGCGAGGAGTACGAGCTGCCGTACGAGTCCGGCCGCTTCAGCCGCCAGCTGTTCTCGGTGGCGAAGAAGATCGTGCGTCTGGGGCTCCCCTCGCGGGGCTGACCGACATCGTCCCTTTGGGCACGGCGGCCGTTCGGTCGCCGTGCCCACTGCGTTCTTCGTCCGTGACCGGCCGTCCGGCCCGCGCTTCCTGACACGCGGAACCTCCCACCGAGGGGAGCGGGATGCCTAGGGTGGCAGCACCGCCGCATCGGTCACCGACGCGGCGGAGTCGAGCTCCCGGAGGGGGACGCATGGCGCGCACGGCGTTGCTCATCGAGGACGTGTCCGACCAGGCCCTGCTCGTGAGGGCGATGCTCGAGATCGCCGGCGGGTGGGAGCTGGTGCACGCGCGGACGCTCGCAGAGGCCGAGCAGCGCTACGCCAGCACGCCGGTCGACGTGGTCCTGCTCGACCTGGGGCTGCCCGACGCCGAGGGCGACGACCCGCTGCAGCCGCTGGACCGGGCGCTCAGCTGGCGTCCGCGACCGGCCGTGCTGGTGCTGACCGGCGCGGTCGACGACGGCCTCGGGGAGCGTGCCGTCGACCGCGGCGCGCAGGACTTCCTGCGCAAGTCCGACGCACACCCGGACGAGCTGCCACGGGTGCTGGACTTCGCTGTGCGCCGGCACGCGGCGGTGGTGCGCAGCGGCACCCGTGCCGAGGTCGCCACGGCCCGCACCGATGCGCTCACCGCGTACTCGCACGCCATCAGCCACGAGCTGCGCGAGCCGCTCGCCTCGCTGATCTCGATGGCGAACCTGGCCGTGACGCTGGCGGAGCAGTCCCCGCAGCTCGGCGGGGCCGCCGGCGGTGGGTCCAAGGACATCACCGCGCTCATCCACGCGCTGCGACGGGTCGAGACGCTCGGTCACGACGCGCTGGCGTTCACCGACGACCTGCTGGAGGACGCCGGGCAGGAGACCTCCGGCCGGCGGCGGCTGTACCTCCAGGCGCTGGTCGCCGAGGCCGCCGCGCTCGCCGACGAACGTCACGCGACGAACGTCCGCGACCGCATCGTGATCGAGCAGCTGCCGGCGCAGGTGTACGGGCTGCCCGGCGCCACCCGACGCGTGCTCACCAACCTGCTGGACAACGCGTCGCAGCACGCCGACCCGAGCGCGCCGCGCATCCTCGTCGACGGCGTGACGATGGACACCACGGCGCGGATCACGGTGCACGACAACGGGCCCGGGGTGCCGCTGGCCCTGCGGTCGCGCATCTTCGAGGAGGGACCGTCCACCGGCGGTCGGACCCGTCGCGGGCTGGCCAACGCCGCCCGCCAGATGGAGCACCAGGGCGGCCGCGTGTGGGTCGAGTCGAGCGCCCCGCTCGGTGGGGCCGCGTTCGTGATCGAGCTGCCGATCCGCGCCCGGGACCGTGCCGCTTCCGGCGCCAGCATCACGGCGGACCGCCGCCAGGCACACGCCTGACACGGCGCCGTCCGAGCTGCTCGGCGCTCCGCGAGCGGCGGGGGTCGCCACGTGGTCCGCTGGCCACATGACCAGCCCCGACGACGCCCCGACCACGCCCTCCCTCGACGTCCTCACCGACGACGTCGAGGGGTTGCTGCGCCGCGCCGACAGCGTGCTGCCCGGCGTGCCCACCGCGTGGCGGACCCGGTCGGTGCACAGCCACGGCGGGTCGTCGCGCTCGGTGGTGTTCGAGGTCGACGTCGAGCCGAGGGCTGAGGACGGCGACGGCTCCGCGCAGCGTGGACGCACGGTGCTGGTGGTCGCGCACAGCTCCGCCTCGCGCGTGCCGAGCGGGGACCGGGCCGCCCGGTTCACCCATCTCGGAGCCAGGGTGCACGTGTGGCCGTTCCCGCACGATCCGTACATGCCGGGGCTCGCCACGGCGGTGAACCGGCGTGACGCGGGCGCTCTGCTCGCCTCGCTCGGGCTCGGCGACGGCGGCCTCGCGACGCTGCGGACCCGCGCGTACCGCCCGACCCGACGCGCGGTGGTCGCCGTGCGCCCGGACGCGCGCAGCGCACCGGCGCTGTACCGCAAGGTGCTGGGCGGCCGCACCGCGGCGCGCGTGGTCGAGCGCGCGGAGGCGCTCGCCACCACGCACGACCACCTCGCCCGACACCTGCCGGTACCACCGGTGCTGTCGCGCGACCTCAGCGCGGGGCTCGTGGACCTCGGCGCGCTGCCGGGCGAGACGCTGCGCTCGCTGCTGCGAGCCGGCCGGACGCTGCCGCCGGCGGAGGAGGTCGCCGAGCTCGTGCGGCGCCTGGTGGCCGTCCCCCGCTTCGCGCACGAGGCGGACCCCGCCCGCTACGCCGACGTCACCCGGCACGTGACGACCCTGCGGCAGCTGCTGCCGGAGCGGTCGCAGGACCTCGCCGCGATCGCCGCAGCGGTCGCGGACATCGGCGGCCCCGTCGGGATGCTGCACGGCGACCTCCACGACGGTCAGCTGCTGGTCGAGGACGGACACCTCACGGGGATGCTCGACGTGGACGGGGTCGGCAGCGGGCCGATCGCGCTGGACATCGGCCGGCTCGTGGCCAACGTCGAGGTCGCGCAGGACCACGGACCCGACGGCGCCCGCGTCGCACCGGGCTACGCACGGGCGCTCGAGCACGCGCTGACCGACCTCGCGCCGGCGCCGGACGTTGCCGCGGCTGCCGCTGCGGCGTGGATCGGGCTGGCCACCGGACCGCACCGCGTGCAGTCGTCGCGCTGGCGTGAACGCACCCACCAGCGCATCGACCGCGCGCTGAGCTGGACGGTTCGCCGCGGGCAGGCCTGAGCCGCAGCCGTCTCCGCGAGGGCCGCGGCACGGGTCCCGAGCGGCGGTCCGGCACCCCTCCACCACCGAGCGTCACTCATATCGGGCGATTGACCACTCGTGGCGTTCGTCCAGAAAGAACTAGTCCGAAAGAGCCACCTGTCAACGCTAAGGCGCTTAACCTTCCGGCCGAACGTGTCGGTAATGACCGATTACCTGTGGGGGGTAACTGATGAGTCGCACCGCTCTGCTCGTGGAGCCGGATCCGTCGAGGGCAAGGCTGACGCACGCCATCCTCGACATCGCCGGAGGATGGGAGCTCGCGCAGGCGGCGTCGCTGGACGAGGCGGCGGCTGCGTACGCCGCACACCCGACCGACGTGGTGGTGCTGCATCTGGCCGGCCACCCCGGGCCACGCAGCCGCGTCGAGGCCGGCGTTCACCACGCCCAGCTGCTCGCGCCGCTGCAGCACGTGATGACCTGGCTGCCGCAGCCGGCCGTGCTGGTGGTCACCGACGGCGGCGACGACGAGCTCGGCCGCGCAGCCGTGGACCAGGGCGCCCAGGACTTCCTCCGACGTGACGAGGTGACCCCCGGCGTGCTGCCGCGGGTGATGGACTTCGCCGTGCGCCGCCACCTCGCGGTGGTGCGCGCCGGTAACCGTGAGGCGATCGCGACCGCACGCGCCAACGCGCTGTCGGCGTACGCGATGGCGGTCTCGCACGACCTGCGCTCGCCGCTGGCGTCGCTGATCTCGATGGCGGACATGGTCCGCACGATGGCCGACGAGTCCACCGTGCTCACCCACGCGTGCAGCACCAACACCACGGCCGAGGCCAGCGAGGAGATCGAGACGCTGCTCTCGGCGATCACCCGCGTCGAGGCGCTCGGCCGTCGCGCGCTCGCGTTCACCGACACGCTGCTGGAGGACGCCGAGCAGGGCGCCGCGTCGCGAACCCGTCTCGACTTCGGCTCGCTGATCGCGGAGGCCTGGCAGCTGGCAGGCAGCGCAGGCATCACGCTGAGCATCGGCGAGCTGCCGACCAGCGTGTACGGCCTCGAGGCCGCGACACGTCAGGTGCTGGTCAACCTGCTGAGCAACGCCGTGCACCACCTCGTGGACCGGCGCGGCCACATCCGCGTGACCGCGACCGAGGCCGCCGGCGCCATCCGGCTGCTCGTGCACGACAACGGCCCCGGCGTCAGCGAGGAGCTGCGGCTGGCGATCTTCGAGCCCGGCATCTCGGGCCGCGGCTCCACCGGCACGGGGCTGACCACGGTGCTGCGCCAGATGGAGCGGCAGGGTGGGCGCGCGTGGGTCGAGGCCAGCACCGAGCTGAGCGGCTCGGCGTTCGTGCTGGAGTTCCCGTCGCGCGACTCGTCACGCGTGATGGCCACCCGCCGCGCGATGCGGGCCAGCGCACAGCTGGCCGCGCTCGGGCACCCGGTCACGGGCCCCGACCGGCGACGCTCGCACGCCATGCGCCAACCGGCGTCCGACGAGGTGAGCACCACGATCGTGCTCGACGAGGTCGGCTGAGCCGCTACTGGCCGAGACGCTCCCGCAGGAACGTGGTCACGGCCTGCGGGTCGATGGTGCGCTTGAACGGCGGCAGCGTCTCGAGGATCGCTCGGCGGTAGGACTTCGTCGCCAGACGTGAGTCCATCACCGCCACCACCCCGACGTCGTCCACGCGACGCAGCAGGCGACCCGCGCCCTGCGCCAGCAGCGTCGCGGTGTGCGGGATGTCCACGGCGTGGAAGCCGTTGCCCCCGGCCGACTCGACCGCGTCACGGCGCGCGTCACGCAGCGGGTCACCGCGTCGCGGGAACGGCAGCTTGTCGATCACGACCAGCGACAGCGCGTCGCCGGGCACGTCCACGCCCTCCCAGAACGAGGTCGTGCCCGCCAGCACCGAGGTCTCCTCTGCGCGCATCCGCTCGATGAGCCGCCCCGTCGGCGCCTCGCCCTGGACGTGCAGCGTGATGCCGGCCTTCTTCAGCTCGGGCCCGATCCACTCGACGGTCTCGCGCAGGTGCTTGTGCGACGTGAACAGCAGCATCGAGCGGCCGCCGGCGGCGAGCACGAACTCCAGGGTGCGCTGCCGGTACAGCTCCGACCAGCGGCGGTCGCGCGGGTCGGGCCACTCCATCGGCACGTACAGCAGGCTGCTGCCCTTGTGGTCGAACGGCGAGTCCACCCGCAGCGTCAGCGCGTCACGGGCCGGCGCCGCGTCGAGCCCGAACTGGTGCGTGACGTGGTCGAAGCTGCCCCCGACCGCGAGCGTCGCCGAGGTCGCCACCACGGTGCGGGTGTCGAACAGCAGCTCGCGCAGCACGGGCGCCACGTCGAGCGGGGCCGACGTCATCGACGGCCGGCGACGCGTCCCGCCGGGCTCGACCCACACCACCGTGCCGGCGCTGGCCTCGGCGAGCGCCTGGAGGTCCTCGACCAGCGAGCCGAGCGACAGCAGCGCGCGCTGGCGGCGTGCCACCTCGCGGTCGCCGTCGACCTCGGCCGCGTCGACCTGGCGACGGGCCTCGGCGACGTGGTTGCCGACCTCGCGCAGCACCCACGCCCAGGACTCGTCGCCGGAGGTGAGCTTGCCGTCGTCGACCTTCGCCATCTCCTCGAAGCGGTCCCCGAGCAGCGTCGCGTCGTCGCGCAGGCGGTCCACCACCGAGCCCTCGACGAACGGGGCGACGATCGTCGCCGCGGCGCTGAGCCGGCCCGGCGCCACCTCGACCCCGAGCACGCGCGAGGCGATCTCGGGCAGCTTGTGCGCCTCGTCGATCACCACCACGCGGTGGCGCGGCAGCACGTAGCCGCCGGCCGAACGACGTCCCAGCGGCTGGTCGCTGTCGTCCTCCTCGGCGTCGCCACGGCCGCGCACGTCGGCGTCGATCTGGGCGTCCAGCAGCAGCATGTGGACGTTGGTGACCACGATGTCGGCCCCGAACGCCTTGGCGCGGGCCTGCTCGGCGAAGCACTCGTCGAAGAAGCTGCACTTGCGCCCGGTGCACTCGCGCGGGCCGACCGTCATCTCGCGGAACAACCGCTGCTCGATGCCGTCCGGCAGCTCGGCGCCGTCGCCGGTGTCGGTGGTGGCGGCCCACTCGGCGAGCGCAGCCTGCTGGTCCTCGTCGGCCTTGAACGCGAACGTCGCCTGCCCACGCTCGAGGTCGGCGGCCTTGTCGAGGCACAGGAAGTTCGAGCGCCCCTTGAGGATCGCGAACGTGAGCCCGGGGAACTGCTGCTGCAGCGCCGGCAGGTCGGTGTCGATCAGCTGCTGCTGGAGCGTGAGCGTGGCCGTCGCCACGATCGCGGGCTGTGAGCCGGCCGCCAGCGCCAGCGGCACGAGGTACGCCAGCGACTTACCCGTACCGGTTGGCGCCTCGACGATGGTGGGCTGGCCGGCGTTGACACCCTCGGCGACGGCGACGGCCATCGCGACCTGCGCCGGCCGGACCTTGCCGCCCGGCAGCCGGCCGACCATCGACTCCAGCGCACCCTCGACGTCCTCGCGCGTCACGCGGTGGATCGGCGGCCCGTCCTCGGCGCGTGAGCGCACGACCGGCTCGGCGTCCCCGAAGGGCACCGCGTCCCCGGCCATCTCGTCGCTCACCGGGGCTCCTGTCCGACACGCGGTGCGGCCCCGTGTGTACCCGTCCGCGCCGCCGCGCCCCGACCGCCGTCCCCATCCGACCGCAGCCGCGCCCGGGAGTAGGTTCTTCCCGAGCCGATCAGAGAGCATCCCGTGTCCGACGTCACCGCAGCCTTCCGCGCCGCCGTCGAGGCGCACGACCTCGACGCGATGCGTGCGTGCTTCACCCCCAACGCGACGTTCCACTCCCCCGCCGTGCACACGCCGTACGCGGGCATCGACGACGTGATGATGGTGCTGACCGGCGTGACGATGGTGTTCGAGGACTTCAGCTACACCGGCGCGCTCGACGCCTCCGAGGGCGGCTCCACGCACGCGCTGCTGTTCGAGGCCCGCGTCGGCGACCGCACCATCCAGGGCATCGACCTGCTGACCTACGACGCCGACGGCCTCGTCACCGACCTGACCGTGATGCTCCGCCCCCTGCGCGGCCTCGAGGCCGTCGTCGCCAAGATGGGCGAGATGCTCGCCAAGCTCGCCTCCGCCTGACCGCCAACCCTCGCACCCCCTCGCAGAGGCAAGGGTCGTCGTCCCGACCGACTCTCGGACCGCAGGCCCCCGAAGGGGGCGAGGACCGCACGAGGAGGGAGGACGACTACCCGCGCCGATCCCAGATGGGCCAGACCGGCTTCTGCTCGCTCCAAAGCACCGTGTGGGTCTGCAGGTGCGACACCTCAGGTCTCGTCGTGAACGAGTCCATGAGGAAGTCGCGCAGGTGCGCCGTGTCGCGCGTCACCACGCGCACCACGTAGTCGCTGCTGCCGGTGAGGTGCCACAGCGCGACCACCTCCTCGAGCCCGCGACAGTGGTTCTGGAACGCGTCGATGACGGTGCGGGTGTGGCGCTGCAGGCTCACCATCAGCAGCGACTCGAGCCCGATGCCGATCGCCTCCATGTCGAGCTTGGCGGTGAAGCGGGTGATGACGCCCTCGTCGGTGAGTCGGCGCACGCGGTCGTGGCAGGCGGACGCGGAGAGCCCCACCTCGGCGGCGAGGTCCTTGTTGGTGATGCGCCCGTCGCGCTGCAACGCGCGCAGGATGGCGGCATCTGTTCGGTCGAGGACGATCTCGTCAGCCATGTTCCGTGATTCCTTCGGTGCTTTCGCCGTTGTTACGAGCGACCCTCGTGTACAGCAGCAGTTCACCGAAGATACGCCTCAGGAGACGCCGATGCGCCCCATGACCTCCGCCGTGCACGCTGGTCGCGCTGACCTCACCGCGCTGGGCGTCCACGCGCCGCCGCTGGACCGCTCCTCGACCTACCCGCTGCCGTCGCTGGATGAGGGCCGCGACGCGCTCGCCGCGTTCGCCGGTGGCGCGCCCACCGCGTCGACGCCGGTGTACTCACGCCTGTTCAACCCCACCACCGCCCGCTGGGAGCAGGCCGTCGCGCAGCTCGAGCTCGCCGACGAGGCCGTCGCGTTCGCGTCCGGCATGGCGGCGATCACCGCGACGCTGATCGCGTCCGGCGCGGTCGGTCACCACGTTGTGGCGGTGCGCCCGGTGTACGGCGGCACCGACCACCTGCTCGCGTCCGGTCTGCTGGGCATCGACGTCAGCTGGGCGCTGCCGCACGAGGTCGCCGACGCAATCCGTGAGGACACGCGCCTGGTGCTGGTCGAGACGCCGGCCAACCCGACGCTCGCGCTGATCGACATCGAGGCGGTCGTCGCGGCCGCCGGTGACGTCCCGGTCGCGGTCGACTCGACGTTCGCCACGCCGATCCTGCAGCAGCCGCTGCGCCACGGCGCGACGTACGCGATCCACTCGGCCACGAAGTACCTCGGCGGCCACAGCGACGTGCTCGCCGGCGTGGTCTCGACCGACGCTGCGCACGGCGGCGCGCTGCGCCAGGTCCGCATCCTCACCGGTGCCGTGCTCGACCCGCAGGCCGCGTGGCTGCTGCACCGCTCGATGTCCACCCTCGCGCTGCGCGTCGAGGCGATGCAGCGCGGCGCGACCGCGATCGTGGCGGCGCTGCTGGACCACGACATGGTCACCAACGTGCGCTGGCCCGGGCTCGCGGCCTGCGACCCGCAGGGCCTCGTCGGTCGCCAGATGAGCGGCCCGGGCGCGATGCTCGCGTTCGACGTGCGTGGCGGCTTCGACGCCGCAGCGGCCGTGATGGCGTCGGTCGAGCTGATCACCGCGGCCGTCAGCCTCGGCGGCATGGACACCCTCATCGAGCACCCGGCCGGCCTCACCCACCTGCTGGTGGACGAGGACGCACGCGAGAGCTACGGCCTCACCCCGAGCACGCTGCGCATCTCGGTCGGCTGCGAGGACCCCGCCGACCTCTGGGCCGACCTCGCCACGGCGCTG
Source organism: Nitriliruptoraceae bacterium (assembly GCA_041579655.1). GTDB lineage: Bacteria > Actinomycetota > Nitriliruptoria > Nitriliruptorales > Nitriliruptoraceae > JBFGFG01. The sequence continues at coordinate 509 of JBFGFG010000012.1, read as the reverse complement.
GAGGCAGCCCGCCCGCTCGTCGCCGTCGCAGCCGCCCGGCGCGACACCATCGACGCTCGCTGAGCTGACGGTGGAGCGCACACGCGACGCCGCGCCGGCCCCCGCTGTGCTCGACCCATGACGTCGCCGCCGCCGGGCGTGACACGCGGGCGGAGGACCGCGACCGTCAGGCCGCCATGCGCCGCCGGCGGAGGCCGGTGACGGCCAGCGCGGCACCGAACACGAGCAGCGCCGGCGAGCTCGTGCCGCCACCAGTGTCGGGCAGCGTCCCGCTGCTCGCGTCGGACGCCCCTGACGTCGCTGCCGCGACGTCGCTGTCGCCGGCGCTCCCCGCGGCGGACGCGTCCGGGTCCCGGTCGCTGCCGGCACCGCCGCGGGCGTCGTCGACACCCTCCATCCACACGCGGTACGCCGCGACGGCTTCCTCACCCATGCGCAGCCCGTTGTGGTCCATGCCGGCGAACACGAGCTCGTCGGCGCCGAGCAGCTGGGGCGACAGCGCGTAGTCG
>JBFGFG010000011.1:0-18052 GCA_041579655.1 Nitriliruptoraceae bacterium | reverse complement strand
GACCGCTGCGCTCGAGGTCGGGATGACGCGAGCCCACGCCCGCAGGGCGTCGGTCAGCGCCGTGGCGAGCGTCTGACGGTAGGCGGGGTCGTCCAGCCGCTCGGCCTCCTCGGCGTTGGAGATGAAGCCGAGCTCGAGCACCACCGCCGGCGGCCGGGACTCGCGCAGCAGCGCCGAGGTCGAGGCGTGGGCCTGGCAGTTGACCGCGCCGGTGGCCTGGGCGATGCGGTCCACGGCGAGGTCGGCCAGACGACGCCCCCGGTCGGAGGAGACCGCGTCGTCGCCGAAGTACTGCGCGACGACCCCGCTGGCCTGCGCGCCGCGGTGGAACGCGCAGCCGATGCTGAGGATCACCGCGACCTCGAGACCGTTGGCCATCTCGGCCCGGCGCGAGACCGGCACCGGCGCCGCATCGCCGCGGGTCAGCATCGGGTGTGCCCCCAGCGCCGTGAGCTGCCCGGCGACACGACGCGCCACGTCCAGCGCCACGGCGTCCTCGTCCACGCCGACCGGGCTGCGGCGCTCCGGCGAGGCGCGCACGAGCGGGTCCAGCAGCACCCGCTGCCCGACCAGCGTCGTGGGGCCGCGGCCGTTGTCGGCCCGCTCGATCACCTCGAACGAGGTCGAGGCCTGGTGCTGCCGCCACAGGCTCTGGAGCATCGTGAACGTGGCGGCGCCGGCGATGCCGTCCACCACGACGCCAGCGTTGTGCTGGAAGTCGCGCAGCGCCTCGTCGGTGGCGGGACCGAAGATCCCGTCCGTCGGTCCGGTGTCGAACCCGAGCCGGCTCAGGGAGCGCTGCAGCGAGCGCACGTCGTCGCCGCGCAGCGCCGGCCGCGTGAGGTACAGCAGCCGGTCACCGAGCTGGAAGCTCGCGTCGATCAGCGCGGCCCAGGTGTCGGCCCCGACGACGCCGTCCGCGATGAGCATGCGGCCCTGCTGGAAGATCCGCACGGCGCGTTCCGTGGCGGGTCCGAACCCGTCCTCGGCCGTGACCGGCAGGCCCAGCGCGGTCAGGCGGCGCTGGACGTCCTCCACGGCTGCGCCCGTGGACCCGGTCCTGATCGGTTCCATGGTGCGCAGCCTACGGCCGGCACCCGGCCGTACGACGCACGAACGCCCCGGCCGGGAGCCGGGGCGTTCGTCGTCACAGCTGACGTGTCTGCTGACCTCAGAGGAAGTCGGCGAGGTCCTTGAGCAGCGCGGCCTTCGGCTTGGCGCCGACGATGCGCTTGAGCTGCTCGCCGTCCTTGAACAGCAGCAGCGTCGGGATGCTCATCACGCCGTAGGTGCGGGCGGCGCCGGGGTTCTCGTCCACGTTGAGCTTGAGCACCTTCAGGCCCGGCTGCTCGGCGGCGATCTCGTCGACGATCGGGCCGACCATGCGGCACGGGCCACACCACTCGGCCCAGAAGTCCACGAGGACGGGCTGGTCGGAGGACAGGACCTCGTCCTGCCACGCTGCGTCGGTCACGGGGGTCGCGGCCATGGCGGCTCCTTCGTACGGGATGGTCTGACGGGGGGGTCTGACGGGGGGTCTCAAGCAGCCAACGCGCCGCGGGCGCGCAGGCTTCCGGTCGCGCTCAGCTGAGCTCGGCCAGCCAGCGCTCGGCGTCGATCGCCGCGCGGCAGCCGGTGCCGGCCGCCGTGATGGCCTGACGGTACTCGTGGTCCATCACGTCGCCGCAGGCGAACACGCCGGGGACGTTGGTGCGCGTGGAGGGCTGCTCGACCAGCAGGTAGCCCTCGTCGTCGCTGTCCAGCACGCCGTCGAACAGCCACGTGTTGGGGATGTGGCCGATCGCGAGGAACACGCCGTCGGCCTCGAGCGTGGTGCTCTCGTCCGAGGTGGTGTCCTGCAGCGTGACGCTGGTGACCACGCCGTCGCTGCCGTGGATCTCGCTGATCGCGGCGTTCCAGACGAACTCGATCTTGTCGTTCTTGAACGCCCGCTCCTGCATGATGTGCGACGCGCGCAGCTCGCTGCGGCGGTGCACCACGGTGACCTTCGACGCGAACTTCGTGAGGAAGGTCGCCTCCTCCATCGCGGTGTCGCCGCCGCCCACGACCACCACGTGCTTGTCACGGAAGAAGAAGCCGTCGCAGGTCGCGCAGGCCGACACGCCGCCGCCCCACAGCTCGTCCTCGCCCGGCACGTCGAGGCGGCGGGGCTTGGCGCCCGTGGCGATGATCAGGGCGCGGGTGCGGATCTCGACGCCGCCAGCCGTGGTCAGCACCTTCACCTCGCCGCTGAGGTCGGCCTTCATCACGTCCTCGGTGAGGAAGCTGGTGCCGAAGCGCTCGGCCTGGGCGCGCATGTCGAGGATCAGCTCGGGACCCGTGACGCCGCTGGGGAACCCGGGGTAGTTCTCGACGTCGGTGGTCAGCGTGAGCTGGCCGCCGGTGGGGCCGCCGTCGAACACGCCCTCGATCAGCAGCGGCTCGAGCGCGGCTCGAGCGGCGTAGATCGCGGCGGTCAGGCCAGCGGGGCCCGATCCGATGATCACGACGTCGTGGATGCGGTCGGTGGGGTCCGTCATCGGGAGGCTCCTGGCGGTGCGGGGTGGGCCGGTCTGGATGCTGGGGAACGCCGGGCGGGCGGCGGGATAGTCCGCCCCGACCGGCCGTCGGCCCGCAGGTGCGCACACCGTACGCTGCCGCGCCATGGCTTCCATGACCGAGTGCGCCCGTCACCCATCCGTCGAGACGGGTCTACGCTGCGTCACCTGCGACACCCCGATCTGCCCGCGCTGCGCCGTCGATGCGCCCGTGGGGATGCGCTGCCCGTCCTGCGCGAAGCCGGACCGTGGCGGAGGGCTGCGGCGTCGTCCGGAGCAGATCGCGCCGGCCCTCGGCGTCGCGCTGGTCGGTGCGCTGTCCGGAGCGATCGTGCTCGGCATCGTGGGCACCTTCGGCTTCCTGTCGCTGATCGCGGGCTACGTCGTCGGCCTCGCCATCGGGCGAGCCGTGCGTCGCGCCGCGGGCGGCAACACCGTGGACGTGGTGCGGATCGCCGGCATCGCCGCAGCGGTCAGCGCCGCGCTGCTCGGCGTCGGCGTGACCGTCGCGATCCGGGCCGCCGGCAACGGCTTCGACCTCGGCGCCGACCCGTTCGCGCCGTTCCGAGCGATCCCCTCACGCGCCGACTTCTGGACGCTGCTGCAGCTCGGCATCGCCGGCTACGCGGCGCGCAACGAGCTGTCCTGACGCGGGCTCAGCGCGTCGAGGTGCGGGTCGCGAGCAGGCTGCAGCCGTCGGCCGCGTACGCGAACGTCGTCAGCGTCGTGGTCTGGTCGTCGAGCGACTCCAGCACCACGAACGACGCGGGCTCGCCTGCGTAGCTGCCGTCGGCCAGCAGCACCGGTCGGCCCAGCCCGGTCGCGAGCGCCTCGTCGAGGCAGCCCGCGCCCGGCGCCTGCAGCTCGTCGGCCTGCGGGGCCAGCTCGGCGGAGGTGTCGCCGCCGCCGGTGGTCTGGCCGCCGTCGGACGAGCTGTCGGGCCCATCGTCGGCCGGACCGGAGTCCGCGAGGCCGCTCGACGCCGCGTCGTCGGTGCGGGCGAGCTCGTTCGGGACCAGCCCGGCCAGCGTGTCGAGGGTCGCCTCGTCGTACGCGACGCCGGCCAGCGTGAGCGGGCCCTCGGCGAAGGACGCCTCCGGCAGCGACTCCTCGGCCGTGTCGGCCATCGTCGCGCCCGCGAGGTCGTCCGTCTCCGCCCGGTCGGCGCTGGTCGTCAGCAGCTGCCCGGCGGTGCCCACGACCGCGAACGCGGCGGCCGCGACGCCGAGCCCGGCGACCCAGCGAGGCACGCCACCGCGGCCGCGTCGTGCGCGCGCGGTGGCGAGGTCGACCACGTCGTCGCTGACGGGGGCGCTCGTGGCGCTCGCGGCGGCGCTGGGTGCGGCGTCAGGCTCGTCGCTCGGGTCCGCCAGGGGTCGCAGCCGGCGCAGCGGCGTCGCCGCCTCGCCGGTCACGAGCGGGCCGTCGGGCAGCGCGGCGAGGGCGTCGGCGACGCTGGCGTCGATGCGCGCGGCGGCCTCCGGGGAGAGCGGGGGTGCATCCCACGCCGCCAGCACCTGGTCGAGCCGCGTGATCCGGGCCAGCCGACGCTGCAGGGCAGGGTCGGACCCGACGCGTGCCGTCAGGGCACGAGCCTCGTCAGCGTCCAGCTCGCCGGCGGCGAGCGCCGCGAGCTGGTCGTCGAGGTCCACGGTGGGCTCCGGATCTGTCAGGCTGAGGTGGGTTGGGGCTGGGTGGTCGCGGTGGTGGGACGCCGTCCGCTGGGGCGGGGTTCCCGTCCGTTCAGCCGGCGGGCGGACCGCGCACCGAGGGGGGCGCTCCGGACTCGGCCGAGCGGGTGACGGTGGGTGTCCAGGCACCGACGGCGCCCTGGTCGAGGTCGTCGTCGAGCATCGCGGCCAGCAGCTCGGCGAGCTTCGCCCGGGCGCGGTGGACCCGGGACTTCACGGTGCCGACGGCGATGCCGTACGCCTCGGCCACCTCCGCGTACGGCAGCTCCTCCACGGAGCACAGCACGAGCAGCCCGCGGGTCTCGTCGTCGAGCGTGGCCAGCGCCTCGCGCAGCACGTCGGAGAGGTCCAGCGCGTCGAGGTCGTCGAGCGTCGACTCGACGCTGTCGGCGACGCGGCCGATGTCCTCCACGGGCGTCTGCGGGCGCCGTGCCCGGTGTCGCGCGAGGTCGTGGCAGGTGTTCACCGCGACCCGGTACAGCCAGGTTGAGACCTTGGCCTCGCCGCGGAACGTGCCGGCCCGACGCAGCACCGTCAGGAAGGTCTCCTGCGTGGCGTCCTCGGCGTCGACCGGATCGCGGAAGTAGCGGTGACAGATGGCGTGGACGCGGTCCCGGTGGCGCGCCATCAGCTCGCCGAACGCAGCGTCGCGCGCAGCCCGGTCGCCGGTGGCGACCGTCTGCAGCAGCTCGGCGTCGGTGGTCACGGGGCGGGCCTCATGGCGCGGGCAGCGGGGTGAAGCGCAGGTCGGTGAGCGCAGCGTGCCACGTCTCGCCGGACGGTTGCAGGTCCGTGAACCACACGAGCCAGTGCTGGGCCCGGTGGCCGTCCAGCGCGAAGCGCACGTCGCGGGCCGCCCCGTCCCGCTGGGCCAGCGGCCGCCAGTCGGCCTCGGTGGCGTCCGGCGGTGGTGCGCTGTCGCGGGTGAGCACCTCCACGTCGACGCCCGGTGTGTCCAGCAGCAGCTGCAGGGACTCGACCGCGACCGGGCTGCCGAGGTCCAGCCGCAGCCCCACGCCGGGCGTTCCGAGCGAGCGCAGCGGGACCGGGTAGCGCGGTGTGGACCACGCGGTGGCGGCGTTCCCGTCGACGGCCGCGAGCAGGTCCCCCTCCTGTGACCCGACGCTGCCGTACGGGTCGAACAGCACCACCTCACGCACGGGCACGCCCACGTCCGTGGCGACCGGGGCGTCCCGGCCGGGGGACTCGGCCGTGCTCAGCTGCGTGAGCACCCCGACGCTCACCAGCAGCGCGACCAACAGGGCGGCCCAGCCGGCGCGTCGTCGGCCGGGTGAGGTCTCGTGGGCCGCTGCCGGGTCAGCGTGCGCGGCGGTGCCGTCGTCGGTGTAGCCATCGGTGTCATGGGAGCCGTCCGGCGCGCCCGGGGCCGACGGCGGGACGTTGGGCGCGGCGGTGGTGTGCGTGGGCTGCTGTCGGGTGCGGGCCAGCACCTCGCGTGCGGTCGTCGCCACGAGCGTGGAGGGGTCCACGTCCAGGGTCCGTCGCAGCGCGAGCCCCATCTCCGAGGCGTCGGCGTAGCGACGGGCCGGGTCGAGGGCGGTGGCGCGTCGCACGATCGCGTCGAGGTCACGCGGGACGTCGGGCCGCACCTGGCGCGGCGGCAGCAGGGCGCCGTCGCTCGAGGCCGGGCGGCCGGTGAGGCACTCGTGCAGCACCACGCCGAGGGCGTAGACGTCGGCCCTGGGGTCGGCCGGTGCCCCCCGCCGCAGCTGCTCCGGTGGCGCGTAGCCGGGGGTGCCCACACGCCGCGCGTCGGGCCCGTCGACCGCTGCGTCGTCGCTGGCATCCCCGTCCACGGATCGCGCCGTGCCGGCCACGCCGAAGTCGGCGAGCTTCACGCCTCCCTCGGCTGTCAGCAGCAGGTTCGCCGGCTTCACGTCGCGGTGCACGAGCCCTGCCGCGTGCACCTGGGCCAGCCCGGCACAGGTCAGCTCGGCCACGGCTGCCGCGGTGGACGGATCGAGCCCGGTCGGGCGGTGGCGGATGACCTCCAGCAGCGACGGGCCGGCGACGTGCTCGAGCGCGAGCCACACCAGCTCGTCGTCGCGACCGGCGTCGAGCGTGGCGACGATGGAGGGGTGCACCACGCGGGCCCCGGTGGCGGTCTCGTGCGCGAACCGCGCCACCGCGGCGGGGTCGTCCACGAGGCCGGGGTGCAGCACCTTGATCGCCACCGTGCGACCGAGCGACTCGTCGAACGCGCACCACACCACCGCTGCGCCGCCGGCCGCGAGACGCTCCTCGAGCACGTAGCGGCCGCCGAGCCGCCGCCCCGGGTCGAGCCCGGCGGGCTGGAACAGCGGGGCCCCGTCGGGCAGGGTGGGTTCGTCGGGGGTGGTGCTCATCGGACCACCTCGAGCGTGACGGGACGGGGGCGCCGCCGCCGGCCCACGAGCAGCAGCAGCAGGAGCACGACGCCGATGCCGATCAGCGCCGGGCGCGAGACAGCCGTGGCACGCACGGACACCAGGGCGCGCGCGAGCACGACCCCACCCTCGGGCGTGCGGATCGTGATGGCCAGCGGGAAGGTGCCGCGGCCGAGCGCCCGCGCCTGGAAGCCCACCGTGGAGGTCCCCGGCGACTCCAGCCGCATCGCCTGGGTCGAGCCCTCCTCGAACGCCAGCCGACCCTGCGGGGTGACCTCGACCACGACGTCCAGAGGGACACCCGTCGGGTGCTGCACCGTGACCGGGATCGTGCCGAGCTCGGAGGCGAGGGTGATGACGTTGTCGGCCGGGATCAGCACGCTGCCGATCGCGTTGACCATGCGCCGGTCGATGTCCTCGAGGATCGCGCGGGCACGCGCGACGCGGTCGCCGCTGGGCCAGGCGGAGGTGGCGACCAGCATGTCGTCGTGACGGGAGAACACCGGCGGTCGGTCCTCGTCGTCCGCGATCGCCGAGACGTAGCCGTTGAAGCGCACGTCGGTGCTCGCCAGCTGGGTCAGCACGGGCCCCAGCAGCGGGTCGGAGGTCGGGGTCGGGGCCCAGCCGGCGGTGCTCGCGGCGGCCCGCGCGACCACGCGGTCCGGGCCGGCCAGCCGCAGCCACGGCGCGTCGGCGAGGCGGGTGGTGAGCTCGCTCGGCAGCGCTCCCGGGGCCGTCCAGCCCAGCGGTGGCAGCACCACGAAGGTGCGACCGCCCACCCCCGGCTGGAGCCCGAAGGTGATCGCGGACTCGACCACGACCCGGTGCGCGTCCACGTCCCACCCGTGCGAGCCGGTCGCACCGTCGAGCTGCCGCTCCGACCAGGGATCGGCGACCAGCACCTGCAGCGCGCGCCCCGAGGGGGCCCTCGCGGAGCGCAGCGGGGGTGGCAGGTCGGTGGACGGGTCGAGGTCGAGGTCCGGTCCGGCCGCGTCGTCCCAGCTCACCACCAGCACGTCCACGGGGGAGAGGTCCACCGAGGTGGGGGTGTGCGGCCCCAGCGCCAGGTGGGCCGCACCGACGGGGCTGCCCAGCAGCGACGCCAGCCGACGGCGGCCCTCGGTGACGGCCTCGGTGGCCAGCGAGGCCGTCGCGTCCCGGCTCACCAACGCGGCGACGTCCGCGAGGGCGTACGGCGAGGACAGCACGGAGGTGGTCGAGGACGCGGCGCGCACGCGGTCCCACAGGTCGGTCATGCCCGGCAGCGCCTCGGCAGCGGCCGCCTCGAGGTCCTCCAGCGTGTGGGCCGCCGGGGCCAGCGTCACGAGCCCGGCCGGCACTGCCTCGGCCGCCTCCACGAGCCGGTCGAGCCGCTCACCGGGGCGCAGCGCGGCCGAGCGCCGCTCGAGACCGACGTTGCGGGCGACCGGCTGGCTGTCGAGCGGCAGCACCAGCGCGGTCTCGAGCGGCTGGTCGATGGGGCGCGAGACGCCGATCACCGCCGTGCGCACCTCGTCCAGCACCGTGCTGCCGCGCAGCAGGCTCAGCACCAGGGGGCGCACGGCGACGTCGTGACGAGCGTCGATGAACGAGATGTCGCGGCCGGACAGGCTCATCGCCAGCTGCCCGACGTCGCCCGCGGCGAGCGTGCTCAGGGGTGTGTCGAGCACGACCTGACCGTTGCTCGAGGGGCCGACACCGTCCAGCGCGACGCGCAGCTCCGAGCGGCTGGTCGCGCGCGGGTGCAGCTCCACGACGAGGCGCAGGCCGTCGAGCCCGACCGTGCCGGAGTTCTCGACCAGCACGCGCGCCGTGACGTCGGACGCGCGGGCAGCGCTGGCCTCACCGTCGGCGACCGGCACGGTCTGCGGCGGGCCCACGACGGCGACGAGGTCGTTGAGCACCAGCCGGGCCTGCTCCGCAGCGGCCTGTGACACGGCCGGTGGCAACACGTCGTCCGTCGCGGTGGCGGCCCAGCCCGGGGCCGCAGGGGCCAACGTCAGCGACGCCAGCAGCGCGACGTGGGTCGCGGCGCGTGCCACACGCCGCCGCGACGGCCCGATGGGGCCTCGGCGGGCCGTCCGACCGGCGGATATGGCGGAGCTGCGCGACATGGCCGGACCGTACAGGTGTCGGTCTCGGGAACGGTGCTACGGCGGGCCGTGCCGCGTGCCGACTCCTACAGTGCAGCGGCGACGCGCCACGGCTGCGGACCACGCCCACGGAGGCACCGGTGGAGAACCTCGACGACTACCTGCGCTTCACGACGGAGCACAACGGGTCGGACCTGCACCTGAAGGCCGGTGGTCCGGCGTTCGTGCGCGTCGACGGCGACCTCAAGCCGATCAACGCGCTGCCGCCGCTGTCGGCCAAGGACACCGAGTCCTTCGCCCGCCAGATCATGGACGAGCGCACCGCCAAGCAGTTCCTCGCCACCGGGGAGGCCGACTTCGCCCACTCGGTCGCAGGGCTGGGCCGCTTCCGCGTGAACGCGTTCCGCCAGCGCGGCTCGATCGGCATGGTGATGCGGCGTGTGCAGGCCGAGATCCCGAAGTTCACCGAGCTCGGGCTGCCGCCCGCGGTCCGTGTGCTCGCCGAGGAGCACCGTGGTCTGGTGCTGGTGACCGGCCCGACCGGGTCGGGCAAGACCACCACGACCGCGGCGATGCTGGGCCACGTCAACGCCACCCGACGCTGCCACATCGTGACGATCGAGGACCCGATCGAGGTGCTCCACCGCGACGCGATGGCGATCATCGACCAGCGCGAGATCGGCGTGGACACCGCCGACTTCCAGACGGCGATGAAGGCCGTGTCGCGGCAGGACCCCGACGTCATCTTCATCGGCGAGATGCGTGACCTCGAGACGGTCACCGCCGCGCTGCAGGCCGCCGAGACCGGCCACATGGTGATCTCGACGCTGCACACCACCGACGCACGCGAGACCGTGAACCGCATCGTGGACATGTTCCCGAAGGAGCAGCAGAACCAGGCCCGCCTGTCGCTGGCCGGCTCGCTGAAGGGCATCGTCTGCCAGCGCCTGGTGCCCCGCTCGACCGGTGAGGGCCGCATCGCGGTCGTGGAGGTGCTGGTGATGACCAGCCGCATCCAGGAGTTCGTGCTCGACCCCAACGAGCTGCACATGATCGAGGACGCGATCGCCGAGGGCGAGTACTACGGCATGCAGACCTTCGACCAGCACCTGCTGAAGCTGTACGAGGCCGGCGAGGTCACGCTCGAGGACGCGCTGCACACGGCGACCAACCAGCACGACTTCCGGGTCTCGCTGCGCGCGGCCGGGCTCGCGTCGTGAGCTTCGCACGCACGACGGCTGCCCTCGCGGCGGCCGCGCTGCTGAGCGCCTGCACCGGCAGCCCGATCGCGGACGACCTCGACGGCCAGGCGGGCACCGGCGTCGAGGACGGGTCGGGCGATGCCGGCGCCTCGTCGGTACGCGCCGTTGACGTCGCGGCGCTCGACGGTGACGACTGCACCGAGGTCGACCCGGGCGACCTCGAGGACCGCGAGCACCACGACGCGAAGGAGGCCCCGCCGGCCTCGACGCTGTACGAGGTGCCGTTGCCCGCCGCAGGGCCGCACTACGCCCAGTGGCTCGGTCCGGTCAGCGGCGTCACCGAGGCGCCGCTGGACGTCCGTTCGGTGCTGCACAACCTCGAGCACGGTGGGGTCGCGGTCTGGATCGACCCGGCGCTGGTGTCCGACGAGGACGTCGCGGCGATCGACGCCTGGCAGCGCGAGCTGGCCGCCGTCGGCTTCACCACGCCGGACTCGGGCGCGAACCTGTACGCCTCGCCGATCGCGCCGGGCCTCGAGGTCGGCGCCGGCATCGCGTACCGGGCGTGGGGCGTGGGCATCGACTGCGAGGGCTGGGACGCTGCGCAGGCCGACGCCTTCGTCGCCGAGCACTTCGGCACCCGGGGCAACGCGCCCGAGAACGTGCTGGGCCCGTACCCGACCGAGAACGGCGTGATCACCGGCCCCCCGGGCGCCACGGACAGCCGCACCACCTCCGCCTGAGGGCCACGGGGGTGGTTGAGCCCCCGCCGGTACCGTCCGGTGCCGTCCTCGTGCAGCCCGGGGGCGCCGCCGGACATCTGGGTGAACGTGTCGTCCAACCAGCTCAACGACGAGCAGGCCACCCATCTGGGCGGTCTGCTGGACGTGTTCCCGGACGCGCGCGAGCTCGGCGAGCTGTTCGAGGAGGCAGGGCATGAGCTCTACCTCGTCGGTGGCACGGTGCGCGACGCGCTGCTGGCGGGCGGGACGCCCGGATGGCAGGACCAGGGCGAGCCCGACCTCGACTTCGCGACCTCCGCGCGCCCGCAGGACACCGAGACGCTGCTGCGTCGCTGGACCGCCGAGCGCGGCACGGTGTTCCTCACCGGCGCGCGCTTCGGGACCGTCTCTGCCGTCCGTGGCGGCCAGCAGGTCGAGATCACCACGTTCCGCTCGGACGAGTACGAGCCGGACTCCCGCCACCCCGAGGTCACGTTCGGCGACGACGTCGCGGGCGACCTCGCGCGGCGCGACTTCACCGTCAACGCGATGGCGGTGCGGGTGCCGTCGTTCGAGTTCGTGGACCTGTTCGGTGGCCTGTCCGACCTGCACAACCGGGTGCTGCGCACCCCGATCGACCCGGAGCTGTCGTTCGGCGACGACCCGCTGCGGATGCTGCGCCTCGCGCGCTTCGCGTCGCAGCTCGGCGCGACCGCGGACCCCGCGACGCTGGCCGCCGCCACCCAGATGGCGGACCGGCTCGAGACCATCTCTGCGGAGCGCATCCGCGTCGAGCTGTCCAAGCTGATGCTCGGCGCCGAGCCGCGACGTGGGCTGACGCTGCTGACCGAGACGGGGCTGTCGCGCTGGTCGCTGCCGGAGCTCGAGGAGCTGCGCGCGTGCGTGGACCCCGACCACCGTCACAAGGACGTGTGGGCCCACACGCTGGCCGTCATCGAGAACGCGATCGCGCTCGAGGAGCTGCTGCCGGGGGACGGCGGGCCGGACCTCGTGCTGCGCCTCGCAGCGCTGCTGCACGACATCGGCAAGCCCGCCACGCGCCAGATCCTGCCCAACGGCAAGGTCACGTTCCACCACCACGAGATGGAGGGGTGGCGCCAGACCAAGCACCGCATGGCCGAGCTGCGCTTCGACAAGGACACCACCAAGGCCGTCTCCGAGCTGGTCAAGCTGCACCTGCGCTTCCACGGCTCGGAGCTGTGGACCGACGCCGCGGTGCGTCGCTACGTGCGCGACGCCGGCGAGCAGCTCGAGCGCCTCAACGCGCTCACGCGGGCTGACGTGACCACCGGCAACGAGCGCAAGGCCCGCCGGATCCAGCGCCGTGTGGACGAGCTCGAGGAGCGCATCGTCGTGCTCGCCGAGCAGGAGGAGCTCGAGGCGCTGCGCCCCGCGATCGACGGCAAGGTGATCATGGCGCACCTCGGCATCCCGCCCGGGAAGGTCGTGGGCGAGGCGTGGAACTTCCTGCTGGAGCTGCGCATCGAGCACGGCAACATGACCGACGAGGCCGCGCTGGCCGCGCTCGACGAGTGGTGGGCGCAGCGGCAGGCTGACGAGGCAGACGGCGCGTGAGCGCCGCGCTGCCCCCGTCGTGGCGGACGCACGACGACCGTGCCGTGGAGCGCCCGGACGCGCCGGGCCCGGACGAGCCGGCGTTCTACCTCCCGATGATGGCGTTCCAGGGCGCGGACTACGACCGCAACGCGTTCGCGATGGGCACCGGCCCGGAGGTCGCGGCGCTCGTCGCCAGGCTCGGGCTGACCGCCGGCACGTCGATCCTCGACGTCGGCTGCGGCACGGGCCGGCATCTGCGGTCGCTGGCGGTGTCGCCCGGGTGTGTCGGTGTCGGCGTGGACGTCTCGCCCGAGCTCGTGGCGGTGGCGAACGGCTTCGACGTCGACGGTGTCACGTTCGAGGCGGGTGATGCGCGGTCGTTGGCGTCGGTCCCTGCGGTCGCGGCAGTCGTCGCGGAGGGCGGCTTCGACGTGGTGTGGACGCTGTGCCAGGGCGGCTTCGGGACCTCACCGCTGGCCGATGCGGGCGTGCTGGCCGGTCTCGCCGCCGCGTGCCGGCCCGGCGGAACGGTGGTCGTGACGGCGTTCCACGCGCTGTTCGCCGCCCGCCACCTCGTCGATGGCGACGCCTACGACGTCGTGCACGGCGTCCACCACCAGCGCACCGAGGTCCGGGGCCCGGACCACGCGCGGCGCGAGTTCGACCTGTGGACCACCGCGTACACGGTGAACGAGATCGTCCGGGCGTGCGAGGACGCCGGTCTGGACGTCCTGGAGGTCGTCGGCTGCGAGCCCGGGCGCTACGACGCGACCATGGTGGGCCTCGACGACCCCGAGCTGCTGGTCGTCGCGCAGCGGCGCTAACGGTTCCGGTCGCGCAGCGGCCCTGACAGGGGAGACGCGTTCCCCGTGGAACGCGTGTGTCGGGGGTGGCAGGAGGCTGCCGAAACGACGAACGCCGCCCGGATGGGGCGGCGAGTTGATGATGGGTGAACTGTACCACAGGGCCCCGGTCGGGCGCAAGTCGTTGGAGGTGATCTCCCCAGCCATCTCACGGACGGTGCACCAGCAGGCGCGAGGGGTAGCGCTGGGCGGTCGGCCACCGTCGCGGTGCGGGGTGCTCCGTAGGCTCGCCACGAGGCGAGGAGCCCCATGGACGCGATGACGCAGCGGGTGCGGTTGACCAGCTTCCCGACGCGGCCCCTCGCCGAGCTCGCCCGCGGGTTCCTCGAGGACTGCGAGGTGGACGCGATCGTCGCGGCCGACGACGGCAACGGCACGCAGCCCGAAGTGGCGTTCGTGACGGGTGGGGCGTGGCTGCTGGTGGCGCCGCACGACCTCGACCGCGCCCGGGAGCTGCTCGCCGAGATCGAGCCCCCGAGCGCGCACGTGGCGCGAACCCACACGCCACGGGCTCGCGCCGTGGCGATCGTCGTGGCCGGCACGATGGCCGTGCTCGCCGTGTGGACGACGCTGGTGCTGCTGCTGTTCTGAGCACCGCCAGCCCCCTGGAGGGTCAGCTGGCCGCGGTGCCCGGCGGTGTGACGGACAGATCGCGCGGCGCGACGGTGAGCATCGTCGGGCCGCGCCCGACCAGCAGCCGGGGGCGCGGGGCGATGCGCGCCACGACCCAGCGATCGACCAGCTCGAGCGGCACGGGGCCGTACTCGCGGCTGTCGGTGGAGGCCCCGCGTGCGTCCCCGAGCACCGCGACGTGTCCCGCGGGCACGCGCAGCGCACCGTCGGGGCCGTTGCCCGAGGCGTACGGCTCGAGGAGACCGACGCCGTCCACCAGCAGCCGGCCGTGCACGCTGCGCAGCGACTCGCCCGGCAGCCCGAGCACCCTCTTGACCTGCGCGTGCTCACCGTTGCGTGGGTCACGCAGCAGCACGATCTGGCCGCGATGCGGGCGCAGCACCGGCAACGTGAGCACGAGGTCGTCCTCGAGCAGCGTCGGAGCCATCGAGCCACCGCGCACGCGGCGCAGCGATCGGTTCACCGCCAGCGCGAGCGCCCAGCCGGTCGTCATCGCGAGCATCCCGCGACCGGCCAGGGTGGCCGTCTGAGGACGCGGCGCGGCGGGCATGCATGACCTGTGGTCGGTACGCAGCAGGTGTACCCGCCGCTAACGTGCCCAGCGACCCAGGCCCCTACCCGGAGAGCCACACCAATGCGCTTCAACGAACTGCTCGCGACGGTCAACCCGTTCGCGCCCGTCGCCACCGTCGACGCCCACTGCGACCTGTTCTGCGGGGTGTACTACCCCGAGCAGGCCCGCATCGAGGCCGAGTCCGTGCTGAACTGCGCGACGAAGTACCACGACAGCGACGACGAGGTGTTCCGCGCCCGCTGCATCGCCATCAAGGAGGAGCGGGCCGAGCTGGTCAAGCACCACCTGTGGGTGCTGTGGACCGACTACTTCAAGCCGCCGCACCTCGAGGAGTACCCCGAGCTGCACGACATGTTCTGGAAGGCCACCAAGGCCGCTGGTGACGCCAAGAAGTCGATGGACCCGGCCGACGGCCAGGCGCTGCTCGACCAGATCGACGCCATCAGCGTCATCTTCTGGAAGACCAAGGGCGGCAAGCCCGAGTGGCTGACCAGCTGACCCGCTGAGGCTGCGATGGCCCCCGCCATCACCAACGCCGCACGCCCTCGCCCCCACCGCACCGGTGGGCGCGGGGGCGCGCTGCTGCGCCCGCTAGGGGTGCTGGCGCTGTCAGCGAGCCTGCTGCTGGGCGGCGGACCGGCCGAGCTGCCGCGGGCCGAGGCTGCTGGACAGTTCTTCGACGACAACGGCAGCGTGCACGAGCGCGCGATCGAGGCTGCGGCGGTCGCCGGGCTCACGGTCGGGTGCAACCCGCCGCTGGGGACCCGGTTCTGCCCCCAGGACGGACTCACGCGCGGGCAGCTGGCGGCGTTCCTCTCTCGGGCCCTGTCGCTGCCAGCGTCCTCGACGGACTGGTTCGACGACGACGCGGGCCACCTGTTCGAGCGGGACGTCAACCGGCTGCGCGAGGCCGGCATCACCTCGGGCTGCGGGCAGCCCGACGCGCGCACGTTCTGCCCGGACGCCCCGGTCACCCGGGCACAGATGGCACAGCTGTTCGTGCGCGCCTTCGAGCTGCCTCCCGAGGACCGGGACCGCTTCCGCGATGACGACGGCTCGATGTTCGAGGACGCGATCGACGCGCTCGCCGCGTCGGGCATCACCTACGGCTGCAACCCGCCGGCGAACACGTTGTTCTGCCCGCAGCACCGGCTCACCCGCGAGCAGCTCGCGAGCTTCCTCGTACGCGCCAAAGGCCTCAAGACGCTCGATCCGGGCCGATTCCACGAGCGACGGATCACGTACGAGGTGCGTAGCTTCGGGGGGCCGACGTACTCGGACCTCGCCACGTTCCGCACCCGGGCCGGCGAGGCGATGTACGCGCCGGACGGCTGGTCGGTCGGGCGCCGGCTGCTGCTCGAGCAGGTGGACAGCGGCGGCCAGTTCACGCTGTTCCTCACCGACCACCGGGACATCTCGAGCCGGGCGGCCGTGTGCTCGCCGAGCTACTCGTGCACCGTCGGCACCAACATCTACATCAACGACCGCAACTTCGCGCAGCGGCCCTCACCGTTCGCGAACACCTCGCAGGAGGACTACCAGCGGTACGTGATCAACCACGAGGTCGGGCACTTCCTGGGCTTCGACCGCACCGCCGACGCCGGCAAGAAGAACCACTACAACGACCCGGTCTGGTGCGAGTCCGGCACGCGACGGGCGCCGGTGATGATGCAGCAGTCGATCTCGACCCGGGGCTGCCGCGCCAACGTGACCCCGCTGCCGTTCGAGCTGGACTGCGTCGAGGAGGCGTGGCTGCGCGACACCACGGACCAGGGTGCGGAGTGCCCGCACACCGAGCCACGACGCTGACACGGCCGTCCGGCCCGGGGTTGCGCTGACCGCACGCAGCTGGCCACGCAGCCGAACACTGCGCGATGAGCACAACCACGGGCGGTGGCCGCTCTGCTATGAAGCTTTGTGAAGACTTATCGATGATGGGCTGTCATGTAGCGGGTGGTGGCCACTAGCGTCGGCGCTTCCGCGCGGAGATCGCGTGGCTGTCACGGAATGAGGACTGATGTCCCGCGCGCTCCCCCTCGTTGCTCCCATGTCCGGAAGGCGTCGTCGGGCGCTCTCGGTCGTGCTCGGCACAGCCATGTCCTTGTCGGTGGTCGCGCCCATCGCGTTCGTGCCCGTCGACGTGGCGCAGGCTGCCGGGGCTCCCTCACCGGAGCTGACCAAGGAGATGGCGGAGCGCACGCTGTACGGCGACACGACCGACGTCACCCTGACCATGAAGAACACGGGCGCCGAGGGCTACAACACCAGCTTCCGTGACGTGCTCCCGAAGAACACCTCGTTGGTCTCCGCTGACCCCGCGCCGACGAGGACGCTGAAGGTGAGCGGCAAGACCGTCCTGATCTGGGAGAACGTCGCTGACGCCATCCCCGGTGCATCCGTCTCCATCAGCTACACCTTCGAGCACGAAACGGGCTCCTACGGCATCGGGTCCGTGCTGAAGAACAGCGCCTCGGTGTACGTGAGCGCGAACGCCCGCGCGGTGCCCGACTTCGACCCGGACAACGGCGAGTCGACCGGCGACTACGACGGCTCCGCGAGCGTCACGGAAACGACCCAGCTGGTCCCGTTCATCCTCACCAAGTCCGAGCCGAACGCGGAGGCCGAGCTGCTGCGCGGCGTCCACGACCACCAGACGGTCTACACCCTCGAGGTGCAGAACAACTACGTGGTCAACACCACCGGTCTGCGCATCGACGACTGGCTCCCGTCCGGCCTCGAGTTCCTCGAGTGCGGCACCGTCGACAACACCACCGTCGACCACGACGCCACCACCGCCGGCGTTGCGGACGAGTACCCCGGAAGTGGCGCGATCAACGCGTCTGGGGCCGTTTCGCCCGGAAACTGCCGCACGCCGTCCGCCGTGGACACGCAGCAGACGGACCCCGACGGCGCCGGTGGCGTCGACCCCGACGTGTACACGAAGGTGTCCTGGGACAACGCGGCGCTCGGTGGCGTGACGCTGTCGCCGGGTCAGCTGTTCACGCTGACGTACGTCGCCGCGATCCCGCTGCGCCGCAACGTCGAGTTCACGAGCTCGCCGGGCACCAGCGGCGAGCAGTCGGCGAACCTCGACAACAACACGGGGACGCTGACCAAGGACGAGGAGCTGCTGGTCAACTACGCGCTCGCCACCGGCACCGCGAGGAACGCCAGCTACCAGGACGACGACACCTTCGAGATCGTGGCCGAGGACATCTCGGTGCACAAGACGACATCTGGCACGCTGGAGCAGGGCACGTCGCGCACCTGGACGCTGCTCGTGGAGAGCTCCGAGTACACCACCGCGTCGGGTCCCGTCACGATCGTCGACACCGTGCCGGACGGCCTGAGCGTCACGTCGGGCGACTACAGCTCGGCGAGCGAGAACGGCGACGGAAGCTGGAAGGTGACCTGGAACCTCGGGAGCGTGAGCGCACCGAGCGGGTCGCGCACCCTCTCCTACGTCACCACGACGGACACCGCGTACACCACGCGCGGCGGCGGTGGACCCGTCGCATCGATGGACGCCGTCACCAACAGCGTCGTGCTGTCGGCGCCGAGCGCCACTGTCATCACCGCCAACGACGGGACAGCCAGCAGCCTCTCGCTACCTGACGCGTCGTCTGGCTCGCTGGCAGCGGGCGGGATCGAGATCGACAAGGCGGTGGCCGGCCCGACCAGCGTGACCGGTCCGGGCAGCTGCGGCACCAGCAGCTGGATCACCGAGATCGCCGACGACTACACCGTCGGT
>JBFGFG010000010.1:0-18172 GCA_041579655.1 Nitriliruptoraceae bacterium | reverse complement strand
TCGGTGCGCGACGTCCCGGCGAAGCTGCTCGAGGTCAACCGCCGCATCGCGAACAACTACCTGCGGCGCACGCGCGGCGGGAAGGTGTCGTTCACGCACCTGATCGCGTACGCGATGGTCAAGGCGGTCGAGACCGTCCCCGCGATGGCGAACGCGTTCGCCGAGATCGACGGCAACCCGGCGATCATCCGCCGCGAGAACTTCGGCCTCGGCCTCGCCGTGGACGTGCCCAAGGACGACGGCACGCGCACGCTGATGGTCCCGGTCATCCACGACGCGAACACGCTGTCGTTCCAGGAGTTCCTCTCCGCGTACGAGGAGATGGTCCGCAAGATCCGCTCCAACAAGCTGACCCCGGACATGTTCGCCGGCGGCTCGATCACCGTGACCAACCCGGGCACGGTCGGCACCGTCAGCTCGGTCCCGCGCCTGATGGCGGGCCAGTCCGCGATCCTCGGCGTGGGCACCATCGCCTACCCGGCGGAGTACGCCGCAGCCGACGAGAAGACGCTCGCACGGCTCGGCGTCGGCAAGCTCATCACGCTGACCTCGACGTACGACCACCGCGTGATCCAGGGCGCCGAGTCCGGCACCTACCTCAAGAAGGTCCACGAGCTGCTGCTCGGCGAGGACGGCTTCTACGACGAGGTGTTCCAGTCCATCGGCCTGCCGTACGAGCCGGCCCGCTGGCGCATCGACGTCGGGGCGCTCGACGACGAGCAGCGCTTCGAGAAGCAGATGAAGGTCGACCAGCTCGCGAACATGTACCGCGTGCGTGGTCACATGATCGCCGACCTCGACCCGCTTCGTCTGAAGAACATCTCGATGCACCCGGAGCTCGACCCGACGCACTACGGGCTGAGCATCTGGGACCTCGACCGCGAGTTCCTCGTCGAGATCGGCGACGAGGTCCGCAAGCTCCCGCTGAGCAAGATCCTCGGGATCCTGCGCGACGCGTACTGCCGCACCATCGGCGTCGAGTACGGCCACGTGCTCGACCACGAGGTGAAGTCGTGGTGGCGCGACCAGCTCGAGGGCGTGGACGACACCGCCTCCGAGGAGGACCAGCTGTGGATCCTCGAGCGGCTCAACGCCGCCGAGGCGTTCGAGTCGTTCCTGCACACCAAGTACGTGGGCCAGAAGCGCTTCGGCCTCGAGGGCGGCGAGTCGCTGATCCCCCTGCTCGACGCGCTGTGCGAGGCTGCCGCCGACGACGAGCACGTCACCGACGTGGTGTTCGGCATGGCCCACCGCGGCCGCCTCAACGTGCTGATCAACATCCTCGGCAAGGACCTCAACAAGCTGTTCCGCGAGTTCGAGGGTGACATCGAGGAGGACACCGTCCAGGGGTCCGGCGACGTCAAGTACCACCTCGGCGTGAACTCCTCGTACGTGGCGCGCAGCGGCAACGCCGTCGAGCTGACGATGCCGCCCAACCCGTCCCACCTCGAGGCCGTCGACCCGGTCGTGCAGGGCATGGCCCGCGCGATGCAGGACGCCGCCGACATCCACGGCGAGACCGGCACGTTCCCGGTCGCGCCGATCCTGATGCACGGTGACGCCGCGTTCGCCGGTCAGGGCGTGGTCGCCGAGACGCTGCAGCAGTCGCTGCTGCGTGGCTACCGCACCGGCGGCACGATCCACGTCGTGATCAACAACCAGGTCGGCTTCACCACCTCGCCGGACCAGTCGCGCTCGTCGTTCTACGCGACGGACGTCGCCAAGACGGTCCAGGCCCCGATCCTGCACGTCAACGGTGACGACCCCGAGGCCGTGGTGCGCGTCGCCCGCCTCGCGTGGGAGTACCGCCGCCGCTGGCAGTCCGACGTCGTCATCGACATGGTCTGCTACCGCAAGAACGGGCACAACGAGGCGGACGACCCGTCCTTCACGCAGCCCGAGATGTACGAGGTCATCGACCGTCACCGCTCCGTGCGCAACCTGTACACCGAGCGCCTGATCCGTCGCGGCGACATCTCCATCGAGGTGGCGCAGGAGTACCTCGAGGACTTCGAGAGCCGGCTCAACTCGGCGCTCGAGGAGACCCGGCAGGCCAAGCCGCCGGAGGCGCCGATGGCGATCCGTCCGGCCGTCGAGTCCGAGGGCCCGGTCGAGCACGTCAACACCGGTGTGTCCAAGGAGGTGCTCGACGCCGTCGCCAAGGCGCAGTTCTCGGTCCCCGAGGGCTTCACGCGCCACCCGCGCCTCGACCGCATCATGAAGAAGGCGCACGAGCGCTACGAGGCCGGCGAGATCGACTGGGCGCTCGGCGAGACGCTGGCGTTCGGCACGATCCTCCACGAGGGCACCGACGTCCGCGTCGCCGGCCAGGACTCGCGCCGCGGCACGTTCTCGCACCGCCACGCGATGCAGGTCGACTACAACACCGGCGAGGAGTACCTCCAGCTCGCGCACCAGCACGACGAGCAGGGTCGCTGGTTCATCTACGACTCGCTGCTGAGCGAGTACGCGGCGCTCGGGTTCGAGTTCGGCTACTCGTCGGTCGCCAAGGACGCGCTGGTCGCGTGGGAGGCGCAGTTCGGTGACTTCGTCAACGGCGCGCAGATCATCATCGACCAGTTCATCGTCGCGTCCGAGGACAAGTGGGGCCAGACGTCCGGTCTGGTCATGCTGCTGCCGCACGGTTACGAGGGCCAGGGCCCGGAGCACAGCTCGGCGCGCATCGAGCGCTTCCTGACGCTGTGCGCCGAGGACAACATCCAGGTCGTCAACTGCACCACCGCCGCGCAGTACTTCCACGTGCTGCGTCGCCAGGTGCGTCGTCCCGGCCTGATCAAGCCGCTGGTGATCTTCACGCCGAAGTCGCTGCTGCGCTCGCCGAACGCGTACGTCTCCATCGACGAGCTCACGTCCGGCTCGTTCGCCGAGGTGATCGACGACCCGTACGAGCTCGACCGCGACGCGGTGCGCAGCGTCGTGCTGTGCTCGGGCAAGGTCGCCTACGACCTGCGTGACGCCCTCGAGGACGACCGCGAGCGCGTCGCCATCGTGCGCGTCGAGCAGCTCTACCCGTTCCCGCACGACCAGATCGCCGAGGTGCTGCGCTCCTACCCGAACGCGACCGACGTCGTCTGGGCCCAGGAGGAGCCGCAGAACATGGGGCCGTGGGGCTTCATGGACGGACGGCTGTGGAACATCCTCGACGAGCTCGAGGGCGGCCGCAAGCTACGCAGCGTGAGCCGCATCCCGAGCGCCTCGCCGGCGAGCGGGCAGTCGGTGGTGCACGGCCAGGAGCTCGCGCAGCTCATCGGCGACATGCGCGGCGGCATCCCCAGCTGATCTTCAGCGGTCGAGCATCACTGCGACCTGAGGTCGAGCATCACTGCGACCTGAGGTCGACGATCACCGCGACGTCGGCGGGCAGCGTCAGGGTCCCGTCCTCGAGGGTGGCGCCGGGCGCTGAGGCGTGGGCGAATGACCCGCTGCCGAGCTGCAACGTGGCCGCGGCCCCGATGGTGCAGGCCACCACCGTGTCGCCGCGCCGGTAGGCCAGCAGCGGTTCGGTGCTCGACAGCCAGACCAGCTCGGCCTCCCCGGTCAGGTCGGGGCGGGCGCGCCGCGCAGCCAGCAGCCGGCGCGTGGTGTGCAGCGCTGAGGTCGGGTCGTCGGCCTGGACCTGCACGGTGTCCGCGTCGGTGCGGTTGGATCCCAGCGGCAGCCACGGCGTGCCGGTGGTGAAGCCGAGGTTCGGTCCGGGTGCCCACGGCATCGGGGTGCGGCTGCCGTCGCGGCTCTCCGCGCCGCCGCTGGCCAGCGCCACCGGGTCCTCGAGCGCGTCGACCACGCCGTTGTCCAGACCGAGCTCGTCGCCCTGCATCAGGAACGGAACGCCGGGCAGGCCGAGCACCACGGTCATGAACGCCAGCGCTCGTCGCCGGCCCAGCTCGCCGCCCCCGAAGCGCTCGGCCGCGTGCGGGTCGTCGTGGCTCGAGATCGGCCAGCCGAAGCGGCCGCGGCCGACCTCGACACCGAGCCGCAGCGCCTCGGCGATCGCCGCGTGGTCCCAGCCGGTGTGCAGCGTCGGGAACCAGAACGCGGCGTGCAGCAGCCCGTCCTCGACGTACCGCGCAACGCGGACTGGATCGAGCAGGTAGGTCTCGCCGATCAGCACCGCGTCGTTTGCCTCCGCCAGCTCGCGCCACGGGGCGAACAGCGCGGCCGTCGCGTCGAGGTCGAGGTCGTGCACGTGCGCCATCGCCCCGAACCGGACGCCGGGCGCGGCGTCGTGCGCGACCTCGGCGATCCACGGGTTGTCGCGCAGCTGCGGGTCCTCCAGCAGCGAGTGCGTGACGTCGATGCGCAGCCCGTCGACTCCGACCTCGAGCCAGAACCGCACCACGTCGAGGTACTCGTCGCGCACGGCCTGGTTCTCCCAGTTCAGGTCCGGCTGCTCGGGGAGGAACAGGTGCATGTACCAACCGCCCAGCTCTGGTCGGTGGGTCCAGGCGGGGCCACCGAAGTGGCTCAGCCAGTTGTTGGGTGGGCCGTCCTCGAGCGCGCCGTCGACCACCACGAAGCGATCACGCAGAGCCGCGTCACCGGCGAGCGCGCCGCGGAACCAGGCGTGCTGGTCCGAGACGTGGTTGGGCACGATGTCCACCAGCACCCGTAGCCCGAGCGCGTGGGCGGTGTCGCACAGCGTGCGGACGTCGTCGAGCGTCCCGAAGCGTTCGTCGACCGCCCTCGGGTCGCTGACGTCGTAGCCGTGGTCGGCGCCCGGGGATTCGTAGAACGGGGTGAGCCACACGATGTCCACGCCGAGCTCCGCGAGGTACGGCAGCCGTTGCGTGACGCCGGGAACGTCCCCGAAACCGTCCCCGTCGCTGTCGGCGAACGAGCGCACGTACACCTCGTAGCCGACCGCGCCTGGCATCCAGCTCGGCATGGGGTGCTCTCCGTCGGGGCCGTTTGCGCCGCTGCAACAGCCCTGAATGACGTCCCTTGACAACACTCCTCCCAACTCTATGTTCGAGTAAGGGGCGACGCCAGCGTGGATCTGACCGCGCTGGAGCTATCCCTGCCTGAGGAGGAGAACCCATGGGCCGCATCACGCTCGAAGGCATCAACAAGGTGTTCCCGGACGGCACGCACGCCATCCGCGATCTTGACCTGCACATCGAGGACGGTGAGTTCGTGATCCTCGTGGGACCGTCGGGCTGCGGCAAGTCCACGGCTCTTCGGATGGTCGCGGGTCTGGAGGAGATCACCTCCGGGAAGCTGACCATCGGCGACCAGGTCGTCAACGACCTCTCGCCCAAGGACCGCGACATCGCGATGGTGTTCCAGTCCTACGCGCTGTACCCCCACATGACGGTGGCGGACAACATGGGTTTCGCGCTCAAGCTCGCGAGGGTCGACAGCTCCGAGATCGAGCGGCGGGTGAACGAGGCGGCCGAGATCCTCGACCTCACCGAGTACCTGCACCGCAAGCCCAAGGCGCTGTCGGGCGGGCAGCGGCAGCGGGTCGCGATGGGTCGCGCGATCGTCCGCTCGCCGCAGGCGTTCCTGATGGACGAGCCGCTGTCGAACCTCGACGCCAAGCTGCGCGTCCAGATGCGCGCCGAGATCGCTGGGCTCCAGACCCGGCTCGGCGTCACGACGCTGTACGTCACCCACGACCAGGTCGAGGCCATGACGATGGGTGACCGTGTCGCGGTGCTCAAGCGTGGCGAGCTGATGCAGGTCGACGCGCCGCAGACGCTGTACGACCGCCCCGACAACCTGTTCGTCGCCGGCTTCATCGGCTCGCCCGCGATGAACCTCGGCATCGTCAGCGTCGGCGGGACACCCGGCGCGCCGACGATCGACCTCGGCGACGGCGCGAGCCTGACGGTGCCCCCGGCCGCGCTCGAGCAGTACCCGCGCATGGCCGAGCGTGTGGGTGGCGAGGTCGTGGTCGGCATGCGGCCGGAGCACTTCGTCCAGCCCGGGAGCAGCCACGAGAACGCTGTCTGGTCCGGACGCGAGGTGAAGCTCGTCGAGATGCTCGGCGCCGAGATGCTCGTGCACTTCGACACGCACGTCCCGCCCGTGGTGTCGGAGGACATGCGTGAGGCCGTCGACGACGACGAGGCGTTCCAGGCGCTCCAGGAAGCAGCCAAGGGTGGCGGTCAGGAGTTCGTGGCGCGCTTCGAACCCGGCGCACCGCCGAAGGTCGGCTCACAGATCACGGTCGGTTTCCGCGCCGAGCAGCTGCACTTCTTCGACGTCGACTCCGGGCTCGCCCTGCGCTGAGCCCTCGCCGGACACGACAGCACCAGCTTCCCATCAAGAGAAAGTGACCCCACGCAACCAGGAGACACACGATGCGTACCCCGCGTTTGATGGCTGCCGCCGGCGCCGTCGCGATCGTCGCCGCCGCATGCGGCGACGGCGGCAGCGGAACAGGAGATGCGATCGACATCTCGAGCCCACCCGACACCTCGATCACCGGTGAGGTGTCGATCCTCCACGCCTTCACCGGAGCGGAGGACCTCGCTGGGCTCGGCGCCATGATCGAGGACTTCAACGCCATGTACCCGGACATCACGGTCGAGGAGCAGGGCGACAACAACTTCGAGTCGTTGGCACGCACCCGCGTCGGCTCCGGTCAGGCGCCCGACATCATCTTCCACCCGCAGCCCGGCCTGCTGTCCGACTTCTACAACGACGGGGCGACGTTCGTGCTCGAGCCGCCGGGTGACCTCGGCGACCGACTCGTCGGTGGGCTGCTCGAGCTCGGCACGATCAACGGTGACTTCACCGCCGTCCCGATGCGTCTGAGCCTCAAGAGCCTCGTTTGGTACAACGTGCCGGCGTTCGAGGCGGGTGGCTACGACATCCCCGTGACCTGGGCTGAGCTGCAGGCGCTGACCGAGCAGATCGCGGCCGACGGCGACGTCACCGCGCCCTGGTGCATCGGCGTCGAGTCCGGTGACGCGACCGGCTGGGTCGCGACCGACTGGGTCGAGGACATCCTGCTGCGGGCGCTCGGCCCGGACCAGTACGACGAGTGGGTCGCAGGCGACCTCGCGTTCAGCTCGGACGAGGTCAGCGGAGCGATCGAGCAGTACATGGCCCCGATCTGGACCAACGACGACTACGTGTTCGGTGGGCAGCAGAACATCGCGCGCGAGTACTTCGGCACCGCGGTCAACGGCATCCTGACCGGCGAGGGCGGGGAGTGCATGCTGCACCGTCAGGCGACGTTCATCGAGGGCTTCATCGCGGAGGCGGACCCGGACGCGAAGTACGGCGAGGACTACGACTTCTTCTTCCTGCCGGAGATCGAGGGCGGGGCCGGTGGCATGCCCGCGCTGGGCGGCGGTGACTTCGCCGCGATGTACTCGGACAACCCTGCAGCTGCGGAGTTCATGAAGTTCCTCACCACGGCCGAGGCCGGCGAGGGCTGGGGTGCGGTCGGCGGTTTCCTGTCGCCGTACACGACGTTCGACTCCTCGGTCTACCCGAGCGAGTCGACGCGCAGGGCGGGTGAGCTGCTCAGCGACGCGACGTCCTTCCGCTTCGACGGCTCGGACCAGATGCCGGCCGACGTCGGCTCGAGCTCCGGTGCCGGGTCGTTCTGGAACCAGATGACCGCGTGGATCACCGGGCAGACCTCGCTGGAGGAGGCGTTGACCGCGATCGACGAGAAGTACGCGGAGGTCGCGGGCTAGCGGGCGGTACGGGCACGGATCCACGACACGAACAGGACGCACCATGGGATCGGCACTGCTGCGGGCGGTCATCGCCATCGCGCTCGGCGTCGGGGGCGCCTACGGGTTGTTCTGGCTCGGCAACGAGCTGGTGAACCGGTTCGCGAAGAAGAACCCGGACTCCGTGCGCGGTGCGGTGTTCGCGCTGCCGGCGATGTTCGTGGTGGGGTTCTTCCTGATCTACCCGCTGTTCGACACGATCCGCGCGTCCCTGTTCAGCGACGACACCGTCCGTGGACAGGGGCGCGCGTTCGTCGGCTTCGACAACTACGCCAAGGTGCTCAGCGACGGCGCGACGTACGCGGCGCTGTGGAACAACATCAAGTGGATGATCGTCGTGCCGGTGGGCGCGGTCGCGATCGGACTGCTCGCTGCGGTGCTGGCGGACCGGCTCAAGAGCCGGTGGGAGAACCTCAGCAAGTCGCTGATCTTCCTGCCGATGGCGATCAGCTTCGTCGGGGCATCGGTGGTGTGGCGGCTGATCTACGACATCCGTCCGGCGGTCGAGAACCAGACCGGGATCCTGAACGCCATCGTCGTCAACATCTTCGGCCTGGAACCGATCGCGTGGCTCGAGGTCGAGGCGATCAACGACTTCGCGCTGATGCAGGTGATGATCTGGCTGCAGGCAGGCTTCGCGATGGTGCTGCTGTCGGCCGCGATCAAGTCCGTCCCGGAGGACACGCTCGAGGCCGCGAGGATCGACGGCGCGACCGAGTGGCAGGTGTTCTGGCGCATCACGGTCCCGCAGATCCGCTCGACCATCGTGGTGGTCGCCACAACGATCCTCATCCTGGTGCTGAAGGTGTTCGACATCGTGCGGGTGCTCGGCCGCGGTGGGCAGTTCGACACCGAGGTGATCGCCAACACCTTCTACACGCAGTTCGAGAGCGGCAACCCCGGCACCGCCGGCGTGTTCGTGGTGCTGCTGGTGATCATGACGATCCCGTTCATGATCCTCAACATCCGCCGCTTCCGTGAGCAGGAGGAGCTCCGATGAGCGCAGCCACCGCAGAGGTCGCACCGAAGGCGCGCGTGTTCCCACGCGTGGCGTCCGGCAACGGCACGCCGGACGACCACAAGCCGAGCTGGGCTGGGCGCATCGGCATGGGCATCCTGGTCTTCCTGTGGGTGCTGCCCACCGTCGGGCTGCTCGTCTCGTCGCTGCGCACGCGCGTCGCGACGACGGAGTCCGGCTGGTGGACGGCGATCCTCGACCTCGGTGACCTGACGTTCAGCAACTACGGCGACGTGCTCAACGAATCCGTGGCGGGCTCGACGCTGGCCGAGGCGTTCATCAACACGCTGGTGATCGCCGTGCCGTCCACGATCATCCCGATCCTGATCGCGGCGTTCGCGGCGTACGCGTTCGCGTGGATGGAGTTCCCGGGACGCGAGCGGCTGTTCATCTTCTTCGTCGCCGCGCTGGTGATTCCGCTGCAGGTGGCGTTCATCCCGATCCTCAACATCTACGACAACGTCGGGCTCGCCGGTTCCTTCGTCGGGGTGTGGCTCGCCCACGCCGGCTTCGGCATGCCGCTGGCGGTCTACCTGCTGCGCAACTACATCGGGTCGCTGCCGCGCGAGGTGATCGAGTCCGCGAAGATCGACGGTGCCACACATTTCCAGATCTTCTGGCGGCTGATCATGCCGTTGTCGGTGCCCGCGCTGGCGTCGTTCGCGATCTTCCAGTTCCTGTGGACGTGGAACGACTACCTGGTGGCGCTGATCATGTTCACCGAGGGGCAGGTCGCCACGACCTACCTCGCGCAGCTGATCGGTTCGTTCGGTGAGAAGGCGCACCTGCTGACGGCCGGCGCGTTCATCACCATCACGGTGCCGCTGATCGTGTTCTTCTCGCTGCAGCGCTACTTCGTGCGAGGCCTCACGGCCGGGTCGGTCAAGGGCTGACATGAGGGGCTGAACCTGAAGGGCTGACATGAAGGGCTGAGGTGCGTTTCCAGCTGCAGGCTCGGACGGGCTACCCCGATTTCCTGGACCTCCCGTGGACCGAGCGGCTCGAGGACTGGACGTGCGATCGGCTCGTGGAGGTCCCGCGGGGGCTCCACCGCCACGTGGTGCGCACCGTGGAGTACGGCGACCGGCGCTTCTTCCTCAAGGCGTTGCCACCGCGGCTCGCGGAGCGCGAGTGGCGTTTCCTCAAGCACCTCAAGGCCGAGGGCGTGCCGGTCGTGGACGTCGTGGGTGTCGTGCGCGACCGGCACGACCCCGACGGCGGCGAGCTGCCGTCGGTGCTGATCACGGCGCAGCTGGAGTACGCGCTGCCGTACCGGCTGCTGTTCGCGCGCAGCCAGGCGCGACGCCTGCGCGAGCCGATGCTGGACGCGCTCGCGCACCTGCTCGTGCGCATCCACCTGGTGGGGTTCATGTGGGGCGACTGCTCGCTGTCGAACACGCTGTTCCGCCGCGACGCGAGCCGGCTCTCGGCGTACCTGGTGGACACCGAGACGGGCGAGCTGCACGAGGGTGGCCTCAGCGACGGGCAGCGCATGCACGATCTCGACCTCGCGACGGAACGCATCGGTGGTGAGCTGATGGACCTCGTCGCCGCGGGGCTGGTGCCGGACACCGTGGACGTGCTCGAGCTCGCGGCGGACCTGCGGCGTCGCTACGAGGATCTGTGGGACGCGCTGACGCAGGAGGAGGAGCTCGAGCACGACGAGCACTACCGGATCCACGAGCGCCTTCGCCGCATCAACGAGCTCGGCTACGACGTCGAGGAGGTCGAGGTCGAGGCGGGGCACGACGGGCGATACCGGCTCCGGCTGCGCTCGGCCGTCATCGAGCCGGGCCGCAACCGACGACGGCTGCGCGAGCTCACCGGCCTCGACGTCCAGGAGCACCAGGCCCGCAGCCTGCTGCACGACATCGACAGCTTCGGCGCGTGGCTGCGGCAGCACGACGGCGTCGACCACACCCCCGAGACGGTCGCCCGGCGCTGGCTCGAGCACTCGTTCCACGGCGTGGTCTCGCTCGTGCCCGACCACCTCCGTGGACGGCGGGACGAGGCCCAGATCTTCCATGAGGCGCTGCGGTTCTGGTGGAGCGAGTCCGGGCGCCTCGGGCGCGACCTCGACCTGTTCGACGCCACCCGCCGCTTCGTGGACGAGGTGCTCGCGGTGGCACCCGACGAGCGGTCCATCGCCGTGGAGACCGAGGCCGAGCGCACGCTGCTCGAGGAGTCCTGAACCCGTGGGGCGGCTCAGTCGGTGACGCGTGGCAGCACCCGCGGTGCCCCGAAGGTGAGGGTGAAGCGGCTCGCGTGCAGCGCCGGCAGCGCCGAGCCGCGGGTCACGTCCGTGAAGGTGCCGGGGTCGAGCCACAGCTCGCTGCTGGCAGCGCCGACCCGGCCGTGACCGGAGAGCTTCGTGACGTACGTGGCACCGTCGCGCTCCTGCGCCACGGTGCGCGCGAACCCGGGCAGCGAGCTGAGCAGCGTGGGCAGGTGTGGACCGACCGAGCGCACCGTGCAGGTGGCGACCGTCGCGCCCGCGAGCGTGACCTCGACGTGCTCGACGCCGCCGCCACGTTCCCAGGTGAAGGCCGCGAGCTGCTTGGGGATGCCCCAGTTGGCGCGGCCGCCGTCGACCGAGGCCTCGCTGTCGACCAGGATGGCGTCGATCGTGGGGTGCCGGCGCCCGTCCGCGAACGGCAGCGTGCCGGGCATCGTCAGCAGCTCGCGGTACGGGCCGACCGGGGACTCGTGGTACTCCACCAGCATCACCAGACCGGCCCCGCCCGCGAGCTCCTCGCGACGGTGGTCGGGGACGTGGGCGAGCTCGCGCAGCAGCGGGCTCGGGACGCGGAACGGGAGGATCCAGCCCTCGCCGCGCAGCGTCCACGGTGCCGGGGGCTGCGGTGTCGCGTCATCGGGCACGGCGGTCTCCTCACGTGGGACGACCCTAACGCGGCCCCCTACGGTGCGGCGCATGGACCAACGACGTGACGTGCTGGTGGTGGGCGCAGGGCTGGCGGGGCTGACGGCCGCGCGGCTGCTGGCCGACGCCGGTCTGGACGTGGAGGTCTGGGAGGCGCGCGACCGGGTCGGTGGGCGGACGCTGACCGAGCAGGTGGCCGGCATGTCGGTCGACCTCGGCGCCCAGTGGATCGGTCCGGCGCAGCACCGGATGCACGCGCTGGTGGAGCGCTTCGGGCTGGAGACGTTCGAGACCCACACCGCCGGGCGGGCGCTGGTGGTCGACGGCGAGGACGTGACGTCGTACCGCGGCACGGTCCCGCTGCTCGGCCCCGTGCAGCTCGCCCGGATGGGTGCGGCGCTGCTGCGCCTGCGCCGGCTCGCCGCAGCGTCCGGGTCCGGACGTCCTGTCCCCGACAGGCCGCTGGGCGACGAGCTCGCGGCGTGGCTCGGCGACGGCAGCGCGCGACGCGTCGTGGACCAGGCGATCCGGGTGATCTTCGGGGAGGAGCCCGACGCCGTGCCCACCGCGTGGGTCGCTGCGTACGCGGCCGCGGCCGGCGGCGACCTGCTCGACCTCGCCGCGATCGAGGGCGGCGCCCAGCAGACCCGGCTCGTCGGCGGCACGCAGGCGATCTCGGTCGCGCTCGCCGAGGGCCTCGAGGTGACGCTGGAACGGCCGGTGCAGCGGGTCGAGCGCGACGTGGACGGGGTGACCGTGCGGGCGCTCGACGGCACAGTGGTGCGGGCGGACCGCGTGGTGCTCGCGATGCCGCGCGCGGCCGCGGTGGTCGAGCACGACCCGCCGCTCTCCCTGCGCTCGAGCATGACGGCGGCGAGCTCGCGCATGGGCGCCACCGCGAAGGTGGCCGCGTTCTACGACGAGCCGTTCTGGCGTGACGAGGGACTGCGGGGCGAAGCGGTGCTGACCGACGGCCCGGTGCAGGTGACGTTCGACAACACCTCCCACGACGGCAGCGTCGCGAGCCTGCTGTGCTTCGTCACGGGCGACGCAGCCAGGCACGCCGCCGAGCGCCCCGACGCCGAGCTCGAGCGCGCGGTGCTGTCGTCGCTGGAGCGGGCGTTCGGCCCCCGCGCCGCGACGCCCGAGCTGGTGGTGCAGCACCACTGGTCGCGCGAGCGCTGGAGCTCCGGCTGCCCGGTGGTGAACCCGATGGTCGGCGGCCGCGTCGACCGTGCGGCGGCGGGGCTGTCCGTGGGCCGTGTGCACCTCGCCGGCACCGAGACCGCGGCGCAGTGGACGGGCTACATGGAGGGCGCGGTCGCCTCCGGCGAGCGTGTCGCGGCCGAGGTGCTGGCGCGCCGCTGAGGCCCGCTGCGCCACCTCAGTCGGGCAGCTCGGCGCGTCGCGGTGGGTCCGCCCCCTGACGGGCCACGGTGACCGCGGCGGCCGCGGCGGCGAAGCGCAGCGCCTCCTCCCACGTCGGTAGCGGCAGCGCTGCGAGGCTGGCCTTCGCGGTCGCGCCGGCCTCGTCCAGCGCCACCAGCAGCGCGCCGCCGAAGGTGTCGCCGGCGCCGACGGTGTCGACCACGTCCGCAACGGTCGGGGCAGCGACGTCGAGTCGCCCCGCAGCCGTCCACGCGGTGGCGCCGCCCTCGCCACGGGTGAGCACCACGGCCGGACCGGCGGCGTGCCAGCGCTGCGCGACCTCATCGGGGTGCTCGTGCGGGTGCAGCAGCTCGAGGTCCTCCTCGCTGCAGCGCACGAGGTCGCACGCGGCCGCAGCCCGGGCCAGCAGCGCGGCCGCAGCGGGCACGTCGGTGAGGAACGCCGGTCGCACGTTGGGGTCCAGCGAGCTGCGAGCCGGGTGGCGCTCCAGCAACGCCAGCAGCGCCTCGCCGACGCCGGGCGTCGCGAGGGTGATCGCGCCGAGGCTCACGTGCAGCCCGTCGTGCTGCGGCAGCTGCGCGAGGTGCTCGTCACGCAGCGCGAGCGCGGAGGTGTCCGCGAGGTGAAAGGTGTAGGACGCGACGCCCTGCTGGTCGAGGTGCACCACCGCCAGCGTGGTCGGCTGCTGCACGGTCGGCGCGCCGGCGGTGTCGACCCCCTCGGCGTCGTGCTCGGCGCGCAGGCGGACCCCGAACGGGTCGGCCGACAGCGCCCCGACGTAGCGGACGTCGCCGCCGAGCCGGGCGGCCGCGATCGCAAGCGTGCGGGCGGAGCCTCCGGAGCGCGGCGCGAGCAGGCCGTCCCCGGACGGCACGAGGTCGATCAGCGACTCACCGACGACGATCATCGCCTCATCCGATCACCGGCAGCTCGTCCTGGCCGCGGCGGCGCCGCCACACCAGACCGGCTGCGCCCAGCAGCAGCGCGATCACGACCGCGATCCAGGACCACGGCAGCCCGGCCGCCTCGGCCTCGCCGACCGCCGCTGCCGTGACCCGTGGCCACTCGCCGTCGAACCCATGCATGGGGCCGGGCAGCGAGTCGTCGTCGAGCGGGTCGCTGCCGGCCATCAGCTCGATCGCGTCGCCGTAGCCGTCGCCGTCGCTGTCGGCCGCGAACGGGTCGGTGCCGGCGCGCAGCTCGCTGCGGGTGTCGAGGGTGTCCTCGTCGGGGTCCGCGAGCGCGTCGCTCGGGTCCTGCGGGTCGAGGCCGATCTCGGTCTCCACCTCGTCGAGCAGGCCGTCGCCGTCGCTGTCGGTGCCGACCACCACCGTGACCTGCGTCGTGGCGGTGGCACCCGCGACGGTCGCGCGCAGCTCGATGGTGTGCTCGCCGTCCTCGAGGTCGGGCGCGGCCCACGTGGCGCCGCCACCGACCCGCTCGTCGTCGACGAACCAGTCGAGCGCTGCGTCCTCGACGGCCGTGCCGCCGGGAGCGACGGCCTCGCCCGCGAGCTCGAGCAGCTCGCCGGTGCGCACCGTGGCGCCGTCGCGCGGTGCGTGCAGCAGCACCAGCGGTGGGCTCGCCCCGACCGTGACCGGCAGCGTGCGGCTGACCCCCGCGCCGCCGTCGGCGGTGTTGACCTGCACGCGCAGCTCGGCCGGTCCGGCCGCGGTCCCGAGCTCGGCGGCGGTCAGCTCGACACGGTCGCCGGTGGTGCCGGCCACGGTCCGCCAGCGCTCGCTGCCGGCGCGCAGCTGCACGACGGAGTCGACGGCCGTCGCGACGGTCGACCACGCCACCTCGACCGGGGTGGCACCGATCGAGGTGCTGCCGGTGGGTGCGATCAGCGTGACCGTCACCGGCACGAGGTTGGGGCGCAGCCGTCCCACGAGGGCGCCGTCGCGGTGCACCTCGAGCGTGGACCATCCGTCCCTCGGCAGCACGACCATCGCCGAGCCGGTGCGCGTGGGCTCCCCGGACTCCGGCGCGTGCAGGCTCACCGGCTGTTCACGGACCAGGGAGCCGTCGCCCGCGAGCGCGCGGACGACGACCGGGGACTCCTCGGTGGACGGCAGGGCGTCGGCGAGGATGCTGCCCAGCAGCTCGACGTCGGCCTCACCGATGAACAGCTGCACCACGACGGACTCGGCGTCGCTCGCCGGTGCCGGGGCGGGGGCGGGCGGCGTGGTCGCGGGCTCGGAGGCTGCGTCGCTCGGCGCTGGCGTCAGCGCCCCGGCGTCCGTCCCGGAGACCGTGACCGAGGGGCCGGAGGTGCGCGCGGTGACGTTGCTCCACGTGTACGGAGAGATCCAGTCCTGGCCCCAGCCGTGGGACAGCAGGTCGTGCAGGTGGCGGTCGCCGCAGCTGCCGGACTCGCCCGGGGTGGCCGGGCCGCTCGGGGCGTCAGGCAGCAGCAGCTCGACCGGACGTCGGGTCGCGTCGAGGCCGATCGTGCGGCCGTCGAGCCCACCGCCGGCGGCCGCGCTCACCTGGCCGCAGGCGCCGGGGTAGCTGCGGTCGAACCCGCCGCCGTCCGACTCGCTGTGCTGGTTGCCGGCGTGGTCGAGGCCGAGCGTGTGCAGCGCCTGGTGCGTCGGCACGCTGGCCCCGCTGCACGCGCCAGCGAGGAAGATCGAGGCGTCCAGCCAGCCGCGTCCACGGCAGCCGGCGGCGCCGTCGAAGTAGAAGCCGAACATCGTGCCGCGGTTGTGCGCGCCCGTCCCGGTCACGCCGTCGGGCGCGAGGTGGCGGCGGCGCATCGCGTCCTCGAACGGGTAGCGCACGGTGCCGTCCTCGTCCTCGGTGCTGGTCGGGCCGCTCCAGCGCACGGTGTCGAGGCCGGCCACGCGGATGTTGCCGCGGGCGATCGGCAGGTAGCGGTACGCCTGGGCGAGCACCTCGTCCAGGGCTCCCGGCGACGGGAACGGGGCGACCGTGGTGGCCCCGGTGGCGTCGGTGGTGGTGTGCTCGACAGCGAACATGTGCAGCTCGACGCTGCCGCTCGGGGCGAACGTCAGCTCGACGCGCACCGTGTGCGGGCGCTCGGCGCAGCGGCATGCGTCGTACGTGCTGGGGTCGACGCCCTCTGGGTACGCGGTGAGCACGACCGTGGTGCGACCCGGGCGCGTCCACGCGTCCGGGACCCGCACGTTCCAGCCACCGTCGACCGAGCGGCGCTGCACGTCGAGCGAGCCGAGCTCGTCGGTGAGCCGCAGGCCGTCGTTCTCGATCGTCGCGGGCGCGGGGAACACGCTGCGGCTGGTGGTGTCGAACGCGGTCGCCCGCAGGTGCAGCGGCTCGCTGCGATCACCGTTGATGCCGTCGAGCAGCTCGGGGTAGACGCGCAGCACCATCGGACGCCCCGCGACGTGCTGCATCGGGTCGGTCACGTAGGTGGCGTCGGCGACGACCGGCAGCGCCGAGCTGCGCACACCCTGCGTCGGCTCGATGCCACGGATGGCCACGGGGGCACCGACGTCGTCGAGCAGCCGCGGCGAGACGTGGCGCACCGTGATCTCGTCGTCGATCGTCCAGAAGCCGTCGAAGGTCGCGGAGGCGGTCAGCCGCACGTCGGTGTCGGCCCCGCACGGCCTCGCGTCGATCCTCGACGGCGCGGTGACCCACAGCGAGCGCAGGGGGTTACGGGGGTCCGGGTGCAGCTCCGCGTGGAGCTGACCCCAGCTGACGCTCGACCAGTAGGTGGCGTCGGGCTCCGGCGGCGGGTTGTCGCAGCGCCAGATGACGCGCACGCTGTCGACCGGCGTCGTGCCGAACACCTCGCCGGAGACCACCACCGCGTCGGTGTGCAGCGTGGCCCCGTCGGTGGGGCGCAGGAAGCGGATCGCGCCGAGGTCGCGGACGTCCGGCTGCGGCAGGCTCGCCGAGAAGAACAGGTCGTCGATCACCTCCGGCAGCGGGGGGTCGTACTCGACGCGCACGCCGGCGATCGCGGCTGCCGCGCCGTCAAGCTGCTGGACGCGCAGGCACTGGCGCACCGGCACGTCGCCGGCCGCCAGCACGGTGGTGTCGGACGCGACGACCTCGCCGTCGGCGTCCACCGCCGTCATCAGGGCCGTGACCGGCTCGGTGCTCGGGCCGGTGAGCCCGACGAACACGCCGACGTCGGTCTGCGGCCGCGTGAACATCACAGCGATGTCGCCGACGGCCGTGTCGATCCCGAAACGGCTGCCGTAGGAGTCGTGGTCGCTGTTGGTCAGCACGTTCGGTGCCGAGATCGTGCCGAGCGCGCCGTCCGCGACGC
This sequence comes from Nitriliruptoraceae bacterium, assembly GCA_041579655.1. Classification (GTDB taxonomy): domain Bacteria; phylum Actinomycetota; class Nitriliruptoria; order Nitriliruptorales; family Nitriliruptoraceae; genus JBFGFG01. Next base: position 905 of record JBFGFG010000010.1, on the reverse strand, counting down.
GCAGCCCGCCGGGGGTCTCGGCGACGAAGCGCACGCCGAGGTCGCGGTGCTGCTCGGTGACGGCCACGTCGTGGTCGAGGTCGTCGAAGCCGATCACGGTCGCGCCGGGCGGCACGACGCACGCGTCGAGCGGGAACGCGAGGTCGAGCACGGGGCGCCGCAGCAGCGGCTGGAGGTCACGCAGCTTGAGGCCGCTGCGCACGGTGTCGCCCAGCGACCGGGGCGGCGCCGCCAGCGGCAGCTCGTCCAGCAGCGACTCGGGCACCGGGCCGGTGGGGCTGGGCGAGGGGATGGGCGTTGGGGTCGGCGTGGGGCTGGGCGTTGGGCTGGGCGTCGGCCTGGGTGACGGCCGTGGCGAGGGTGTCGTGGACGGGCTGGGCGAGGCCGTCGGTGACGGCGTCGCGGTCGGGGACTGGCTGGGTGAAGGGGTCGGGGAGGGGCTCGGCGGTGGCGTCTCCGAGGGCGACGGTGACGGCGACGGCGAGGGCGGCACGGTCACGGTGAAGCTGGCGCTGGCGTTCTCCTGGAGCTCGCCGCCGCAGCTGGCACACACGCTGATCCGGCTTCCGCCGCCGAGCTCGGAGCCGTTGGGGACCGCGAACGACTGCTGCAGGGTCCCCGACTGGTTCACGGAGCAGGCGTTGCTGGACACCACGGTGGTGCTGCCCTTGCCGCCGCCGCGGTCGAAGCTGATGCGGCAGCTCGTGCCGGGCGTGAACCCCGTCGCGGTCACGGTCACGGCGCTGCCGACCGGGCCGGAGCTCGGGCTCGCCGACGCCTGTGGTGCCGCCTGCGCGGCCGGCACGACCACCAGCGCCAGCACCGTGACGGCGCACACCACGGCCGCGCTACCGCGAGCTCTGCGTCGGCCCGTCGCTCGCTGCTGCACCCGGGCCCCTGTGCCT
>JBFGFG010000009.1:0-18590 GCA_041579655.1 Nitriliruptoraceae bacterium | reverse complement strand
GGCGCAGGCCTGACACCGGCACCTCGCGCTGATCTGGGCACCGCCCGGGTCAGTTGAGGCGCGGGTCGTCCGGGAACGTCGCGAGCAGCCGCAGCTGGTCGGGCTGGCGGGCGAGCACGTCTGCCCACAGCGTCTCGGGGGCGGCGGCCAGCACGTCCTGCGGCCTGGCGTCCACGACCACCCAGGCGCCCTGGTCGATCTCCTCCTCGAGCTGTCCGGGTCCCCACCCCGCGTAGCCGGCGAAGATGCGCGCACCCTCGACCTCGGCGAACAGCTCGTCGGGGTCACCTGTCGGGTCCACGGTGCGCACGCGGCTGGTGATGGTGTGGCCCGGCTCCATGCCGGGGCGGCTCACGGCGAGGCCGACGACGGCGCGCGGCTCGACGGGGCCGCCGCCGAACACCATCGCCGGCGCGGCGGCCACGACCTCCCAGCCGTCGAGCACGTCGCCGACCTCGGTGCCGGTGGGGCGGTTGAGCACGATGCCGAGCGCGCCCTCGTCGTCGTGGTCGAGCACCAGCACCACCGTGCGCTCGAAGTTGGGGTCCTCGAGCATCGGCATGGCGATGAGCAGCTTGCCGTCACAGGTCCCTGCGCCCATTGGAGCACCTCGTCTCGTGAGATCATCCTGCCTGTCCGGAGCGTCCGGGTGCAGCGCGTCCGACCGTGTCGCCCACCCCTTGTGCACCAGCGCGCGCCGCTGGTATGCGGCCACCCGGCCGTCTAGGTGCAACAGCGGCGGAGGCGTCGCGACCGCCGCGCTCAGCCGTCGAGGTGGTCCAGCAGCGCCGTGAGCCCGAGCGTGTAGCTGCCAAGCCCGAAGCCGGTGATGACGCCGAGGCTCACGCCGCCGGTCAGCGTCGTGTGGCGGAACTCCTCGCGGGCGTGCACGTTGCTGAGGTGGACCTCGACGCACGGCAGCCCGGTGGCCCGGATCGCGTCGCGCAGCGCCACGCTGGTGTGCGAGTACGCGGCGAGGTTGACCAGCAGCCCGTCGGCGCTGCCGATCGCAGCGTGCAGCGCCTCGACGAGCTCGCCCTCGTGGTTGGACTGCAGGTGGGTGACGGTCGCGTCGCGCTGGCCGGCCGCTGCGGTGACGGTGCGCACAACGTCGTCGAGCGTCGTGGTGCCGTACACGTCCGGCTCGCGCGTGCCGAGCAGGTTCAGGTTCGGCCCGCTCAGCAGCAGGATGCGATGGCTCACGCGCTGGTCCTCGAGGTCGACGCGAGCAGCCTACGGCTGGAGCCGTCCCGCGACGTCACAGCGGCGACTCGGGCGGGGGCGGGGGCGGCGGTGGGCCACCCATGCCGCCTCCGCCACCGCCACCCGAGCCGGGCGGGCGCGGGGCGAGGTTGGCGAACTTCGTGAGGTGGTTGAGGAACGCGAGCTTCACCGTGCGGACCTGGCCGTTGCGGTGCTTGGCGATGATGAGCTCGGCGATGCCCTTCTCGGGGCTCTGCTCGTCGTACACCTCGTCGCGGTAGATGAACCCCACGATGTCCGCGTCCTGCTCGATGGAGTTGTGCAGGACGAGGCCCTCCGCAACGAAGCTGTGGTGCTCCTCCACGGTGGCGTCGAACACCTCCTGCTCGCCGAGGCTGGTGACCTCGACGATCTCGTCCCACATCAGGTCCGAGCTGGCGAGGTCCTGCAGCCGCTCGTCGCCGAGCAAACCGGCGATCTCGGCGAGGCGGCCCCGGCCGACGGAGTTCTTGAAGATGGCCGTGCCGCCGTAGGACGCGCCCCGCATCGCTGCGAAGGCCCGCTGCGTGATGCCCTGCTCCCGCAGCAGCGCTCGGACCCGATTCCAGATCTCGCGCGGGATCGTGTCAGCGTTGGTGTTCGCCGTGACGTCGGCGAGTGCCGCGAGCGCCGGCTGGACCAACCTGCCGCGCTCACCGTGGCAGCCGACCAGCTCGAGGAAACGCCGCTGCGCGGTGACGCCGTTGATCGTGACGTGGTGCTGCTGGCGTGTGCCCTCGCGACCCTTCGGGCGCGCGATGCGGCTGGCGATACCCAGGCGCAGCAGCGCCAGCTGCACGTCCTTGGCCAGCTGCGCGCTCGCGGTCGCGTAGTAGATCCGGACGCGCGGTCCGGTCTGGTCATCCGGGCGCACCCAGATGCAGCCGTCCGTAGCCCACAGGTGGTGCAGGAACGTCCGGACCTGGTCGTCCGGCAGCGCGAACACCTCGGCGGGGAGGAACTTCTGCCAGCTGCGGTGATCCCACAGCCCCAAGCCGTCCAGCCATGCAGCGATTGGGTTGCGCACGCCGTGCGTGAGGTGGACCGGTGAGGGCAGGTGCAGCTGCGTCGTGACCGCCGACCGACCGTCGGCGTCCCGGCGCGCGGTGATCCCGAAGCGGTTCCACGCCGCCTTCTCGACGACGTCGAGGTTGTCGGCGTCGGCGGAGGTGTAGTGCACCGGCTGGCGGGCGACCATCGTGCCCTCGCCGAGCATGTGCGCCAGCAGGACCAGCTCGTCGGGGTCCATCGCCTGCGGATCGGTCGGCTCCGGGAGCGTGCGAGCGACGGCGATGCGTGACCCCACGCCGAGCTCGCCGAGCGGCTGCCACCCGTCGAGCGTGAGGAACGGGTGGTTCGCCGTCGCCTCGACCGTCATCCCGGAAGCCGTGCGTACGAGGAACGCCTCCTTCGTGCCGGACGGGAAAGCGTGGGTCAGCCGGGACGGAACGAGACGCTCGTGCTCGTCACGGGCCCACACCTGGATGTCACGGATGTCGCCGTCGACGAGCTCGCCGAACGTGATCGGCGATCCGGTGTCCGCGCGGAACACGCGCGTGTCGCGGGTGAGGCAGCCCGACTCACGAAGGTCCGAGAGCATCGGGCGCTTGTCGACGCGGGACTCGGGCTGACGCGAGAGCTGCGACAGCGCGATGACCGGGACCTTGAGGTCCTTGGCCAGCATCTTCAGACCACGGGAGATCTCGGCGACCTCCTGCTGGCGGCTGTCGGACTTGCCGTGCGACGACATCAGCTGGAGGTAGTCGATGACCACCAGCGCGAGGCCGTGCTTCTGCTTGAGCCGCCGACACTTGGCCGTGATCTCGAGCATCGAGATCGACGGCGTGTCGTCGATGAACAGCGGCGCGTCGTTGAGCCGCCCGAGCGCGTCGCCGAGGCGCCGCCAGTCGCGGTCGTCGAAGCGACCCGTCTTGATCTTGTTGGAGTCGATGCCCGCCTCGGCAGAGAGCATGCGGTTCACGATCTCGATCTTGGACATCTCGAGGCTGAAGATGATCGCCGGCTTCTTCAGCGAAACCGTCACGTACTGCGCCAAATTCAAGGAGAGCGAGCTCTTGCCCATCGCCGGCCTGGCGGCGAGGATGATGAGGTTCTCGGGCTGGAGGCCCGCGGTGAGACGGTCGAGGTCGTCGAACCCGGTCGGCAGACCGGTGACCTCGGAGTTGTCGTGGGCGAGCGCCTCGAGGCGCTCGAACGCCTCCGGGAGCATGTCCTTCAGCGCCGAGTAGTCGGTGTTGGCGCCCTGCTCGGCGACCTTGAAGATCACCGACTCGGCACGGTCGACCGTGGCCAGCGCGTCCTCGGTGTCGTCGAAGCCCATGCGCACCACCTCGGTGCCGGCCTCGATGAGGCGGCGCAGCAGCGCGTTGTCCTTGACGATCTTCGCGTAGTGCTCGGCGTTGGCGGCGGTCGGCGCGGCAGCGGCGAGGTCGGACACGGCCGTGGGGCCGCCGATCTCGTCGAGGCGGTGGCGGTTGCGGGCCCACTCGAGCACCGTGACGGTGTCCACCGGCGTGCCGGAGCCGGCGAGGTCCTGGATCGCCTCGAACACGACGCCGTGAGCCGAGCGGTAGAAGTCGTCCGGGGAGAGGATCTCGAGCACGCTGGTCGCGGCGTGGCGCGAGATCAGCGCGGAGCCGAGCACGGAGACCTCGGCCTCCATCGAGTGCGGGAGCATGCGACCGCTCGTGCCTGCGGGTCGCGCACCGTTGGGGCGCCCGCCGCCGAAGCCACCACCGTCACGGCCGGGGCCACCACGCTTCGGGCCGCCACGGTTCGGCCCACCACCGGGGCCGGGGTCGCTGCTGTAGGCGTCGTCGGGCGGCGGCGGTTCGAGCGCGGCGATGCCGCTGTCGTTCGAGTCCCTGCTGTCCACGCTCTGCCTCCGACGACGCACGAGGGCCAAACCTACGGCCCCGGTGGGACAATCGACGGCGAGCGGTCGGGCGCACACCCTCGGGGGTCATCGGTTCTCCACAAACTGTGGAGAACCCTGTGGGCGGGCCGTGGGAGACCTGTGGAACTGCTGCGGAGAACTGCCCGATCCCGGTGGAAAACCCGTGGGCGCCTCTCCAAGGGACCGTCAGAGGCCGATCCTGACGTCTTCGACCGCAGCGAGCGCCGATGTGCGCGCAGCGGGCGTCGATCAGACGCCTGCGCCGGCCATCGAGCCGGTCATCGTGGCCTCGTCCTCGCGGTAGGTCACGCAGGCGATCTCGCGGTCGTCCTTGAGCTCCCAGCTGTTGGCCGTCGGCGTGATGACGTAGACCTGCAGCGCCGAGTCGATGAAGCTGATGCCGGCCCAGTCGTCGAAGCGCTCGATGCAGGCGTCCATCGCGGAGTCCTGCATCGTCGCCACCCCGGGGAACTCCCCGTCGGGCAGCTGGAAGGTCGCGAACACCTCGTTGTCGTGCGGCTCCGTGCAGTCCACGACGGGGACCTCGGAGATCTCGTCGGACTCCACGGCCGGGTCGTTGAAGCAGGTCCCGTCCGCGAGCTCGAACACGTTGCCGCTGCAGGCGCCTAGCGTCACGGCCAGGGTGACGGCGGCGAGCGGTGCGGACAGACGCATACGGGGGCTCCGGGTCGATGACGGGACCGTAGCGACGGCCCTCACCAGCACCGGTAACGACGACGGGGCCACCGCGTGTGCGGTGGCCCCGTCGGGATGGTGCGTGGCGGTCAGGCCTCGGCGTCAGCCTCGTCCTCGGAGGTGGCCTCGGTGGCCTCCTCGTCGGTCTCGGCCTGCTCGGCCTCGAACGCGCGAGCGGCGTCAAGCGCCTGCTGCGCGAGCGCCTCGACGTCGTCGGTCGCGACGCCCTCGGCGCCCTCCGACTCCTCGCCCTCGACGATGATGGGGTTGCCATCCTCGTCGAGCTCGACCGGCGGGGCGGCCGGGCCCTTGCGCTCGGCTGCCAGCGACTCGAGGGTCACGACGCCGTCAGCGTCGACGACCTCGATCTCGATGAGCGCGTCGACCTGCGGGTGGACCTGGACCGGAACCTCGTAGGTCCCGATCTCCTTGACGGCCTTCTTCAGATCGATGCGCTTGCGCTCGATGTTGTGGCCGCGCTCCTTGAGGACACGGTGCACCTCGACGACTCCGACGGAGCCGTACAGGTGACCACGCTCGTCGACGCGAGCCTCGATGCGCAACGGACGCGCCTCGAGGATCTCCTTCATCGACTGGGCGTCGCCCAGCGTCGAAGCCTCGCGCGCCTTGCGGGCACGCACGAGCTGGTCAGCTTCCTTCATCGCACCCTTGGTGGCCATGATGGCCTTGCCGCGGGGGACGAGGTAGTTGCGCCCGTAGCCGTCGGCGACGTCCACGACGTCACCGGCCAGGCCCAGGTTGTCGACCTCTGTCTTGAGGATCAGCTTCATGATGTCAGCTCCTCAGATCAGGCGGGGGTGTAGGGGATCAGAGCCATCTCACGCGCGTTCTTGACGGCGTCGGAGATACGGCTCTGGCACTTGGCGCAGGCGCCGGTGGTCCGGCGACCCTTGATGCGCGCACGCTCGTTGAGGTACGGCTTGAGCGTCGACAGGTCCTTGTAGTCGATGTACTCCATGCCGGACTTGCACAGCGAGCAGGGCTTCGGCTTCTTCGGCTTGCGTGTCTTCTTCTTGCGGACGGCCATGTCGGGCCTCCATCTCTCGTGAAAGGTTTCGTGTCAGCGACGCGTGTGGGCGTCAGCCGCGGTTCAGAACGGGACGTCGTCGTCGGACGGCGGGGGCGGCGTGTTGCTGCCACCCATCGGGGCCCGGGAGCCACCGGACGAGCTGCCACCCTTGTTGATCTGGGCCTTCGCCCAGCGCAACGACGGCGCGACCTCGTCGGCCTCGATCTCGGTCACCCAGACGGTCTGACCATCACGGTTCTCGTAGCTGCGGACCTTGAGCTTCCCGATCGCGATGGCGCGGTCGCCCTTGGAGAACGTCTCAGCGGCGTTCTCTGCGAGCTCCCGCCACATGTTGACGTTCAGGTAGGTCGTCTCCTCCTGCTCGTTGCCGCCCTTGTCGGTCCACCTGCGGTTTGACGCGAGGCGGATCGTGCAGACGGCTGCACCCGACTGGGTGAAGCGCAGCTCGGGATCCTCGGTGAGGTTCCCGATGAAGGTGACGTAGTTGGACTCGAAGGCCATGGCAGCTCCTGTTCAGTGATGGTTGACGTCGGGAGGACGGCAACGACCCGGATCAATCAGCGCGAAGGCTTCTTGACCCGCAGCTCGGGGCGGATGGTCTTGAAGCGCACGACCTCGTCGCGGAGCTTGAGCTGACGCTCGAGCTCGACGATGGCCTCGTGCTCGGCGCTCATGTCGAGCACCCCGTAGAAGCCGTGGGTGCGCTTCTCGATCTCGTAGGCAAACTTGCGCTTGCCCCACCATGCCTCGTCGATGACCTCTCCACCCTGCTCGGTCAGGACAGCCTTCGCCCTGTCGAACACGGCCAGCGCGTCATCCTCTTCGAGGGTGTCACTGACGATCAACATCATTTCGTAACGGCGCATCTGATGTGCACCTCCTGTGGTCGTCCATCCCGACGCGGGATGGAGGTCGGCCCCCACGGTCGCGGGTCCGCCAGCTGGCGGCTCCGCCGTTGGGAGCAGGGGTGTTCTCCCTCTCTACTGGGGCTGTTCCACCGTTCGGCACGGTTGTGCCCGACGCCACTGACGCTTCCGCCAACGGGCCGGGCACGCAGAACAACCCCCTGAGGGGCTTCGCAACGGTACCGACCGTCGCCGTCTCCCGACAACGGAACCATGCCCGACACCTGTGACAGCGCGCGCGACGGATGTCACGGCGCTGTGGAAAGCGGGCGGCCCGGGTCCTTCGCCCGACCCCGTGACCGCCGTCGCACCTATCGTGCCGAGCGCTGGGGTCGACGGCCCGAGCGGACGCCGAGCGTGAAGGACCCAGCGGTGACAGGTCGGGGGCTCGGCGCGTACGCAGCGAAGCGCTGCGCCGTGCGCACCCAGTGGGACGTGGTGCAGCCCGGCCCACGGCTGCCGGCGCCGGAGTTCATCGCCAGCCTCGCGGACGCCGGCATCGCGTTCGAGGCCGCGGTCGCCGCGCGCCTCGTCGCGGACGGCGCCGTCGCGGTCTTCCCCGACCGCGCGGCTCCGGAGCTGCGCGAGGCCCAGACCAGCGACGCGATGACCCAGGGCGTGGCGCTGATCCACGGCGCACGGCTGCCCGTGGACCGGATCGGTCGCCGCGTGGCGGAGCCCGACCTGCTGGTGCGGGTCGGCGACGCGCCGGTGGACGGACGCTGGCGCTACCGCCCCGTGGACATCAAGCACCACGCCATGCTGGTGGACGGCACCGCCCTGCCGGTCGTGGTGTGGGAGCTCGCGCAGCTGCTGGACCCCACGAACGCCCCACCGCTGGACGACGAGCACACCGAGCGGCTCGGTCGCCGCGACGGCTCGGCGCGCGATGACCTGCTGCAGCTGGCGCACTACCACCGGAGCCTCGAGGCCTGCGGGCACGCAGCGCCCGGCCCGGCGTGGGGCGGCGTGCTCGGGCGCGAGCAGCGCGTGGTGTTCTACGAGCTCGACCGCTCCCGCTGGCAGGGCGGTGTGGACGGTCGCGTGTCGACGCTGGACAGCTACGACGAGCGGTTCGCACGGCGGCTGGCGATCGCCGACGCGGCCGAGGCCCACCTCGCGAACCCCGCCCTGCCGCTGCTGGTGGAGCCGGTGCGCATCAGCGAGTGCCCGGCCTGCCCGTGGCGCGCCCACTGCGACGCGATCCTCGAGGAGCGCGGCGACCCGTCGCTGCTGCCGCGGGTCGGCAAGCGCGAGTGGCTGGCGCTGCGTGAGGTCGGCATCACGAGCATCACGGCGCTGGCGAGGCTGCCCGACAACGTCGCGGTGCCGGAGCTCAGCGACGCCGTGCTGGACAACCTCGTGTCGAGCGCGCGGGCCCGCCTCGCGCCGGGACCCGCGTACCGCCGGCAGGGCGTGCGAACCGTGCAGGTGCGCCGCGCCGACGTCGAGCTCGACGTCGACATGGAGAACGCCGACGAGGTCTACCTGTGGGGCGTCCAGGTGACCGACCGCGGCCGTACCGGTCTGGTCGATGAGGGCTACCTCCCCTTCGCCTCCTGGGAGCCCGGGCTCGACACGGCTGGGGCGACCGACGTGTTCGTGCGCTTCTGGCGCTGGCTGAGCGACCTGCGCCGCCGGTGCCTGCAGGAGGGCGTCTCGGTCGCCGCGTACTGCTGGAGCGGGCCGGCCGCCGAGAACCGCTGGATGAAGCACTACGCCAGGCCTGCCGGCGTGCTCGACGAGGTCACCGAGTACCTGCGCACCAAGGACTGGGTCGACCTCGAGCAGCCGTTCAAGTCCCGGCTGGTGACCGGTCACGGCTCGAGCCTCAAGACGGTCGCGCCGATGACCGGGTTCCGGTGGCGCGACGACGACCCCGGCGGCGGCCAGTCCACGCTCTGGTACGCGCAGGCCACCGACGAGCAGGCGTCGGAGGCGGCCCGGGCCGCCTCTCGCCAGCGCATCCTGACCTACAACGAGGACGACGTGCTCGCGACGCTGCACGTGCGCGAGTGGCTCACCGCCAACGCCCCGTTCCCGTCCATCCGGGACCTGCCGCCGAGCGACTGAGCCGGCGCAGCGACACCGCAACGCCGCGCGGTGGTGTTTGCACGCGGCGTCACGTGGGCATCGCTGGGGTCCACGAACGGGGTGACGCCATGACCGACCTGCTCGACGCACCCTCCACCGACAAGAACGCCGAGGAGCACGCGGACTGGGCGACCACCCGGTTCGGGCTCGCCGGCCACGCCGTGTACTACCTGGTGCTGGCGCTGCTGGTCGGCCGGGTCGCGCTCGGCGGCGGGGACGCGGACACGCAGGGCGCGGTGTCCTCGCTGGCATCCAAGCCGTTCGGCCAGGCGCTGATGGTCCCGCTCGTGATCGCGTTCGTCGCGTACGCCGGCCACCACGCGCTCGAGGCGTACCGGGCGGACGGCTGGCCGGGTCGGGTCAGCTACACGGTCCGCGCGCTCGTGTGGGCCGGGCTCTCGGTGGTCACCACCAACACCCTGATGCAGGGCTTCGGCGGAGGCAGCGGGAGCAGTGGAGGCAGCAGCTCGACGTCCCTCACCCAGAAGGTGCTGGAGCTGCCGGGAGGCCAGTGGATCGTGGGCGCGTTCGGTCTGGTGATCCTCGGCGTGGCGATCTACCAGGGCTACAAGGCGCAGAGGAGCGACCTCGCCAACGAGCTCGAGGAGATCGGCATCAGCGAGCAGAAGGCCGCGACCTGGCTGGGCCGTGTCGGCTACGGGGGTCGTGCGCTCGCGTACGCGGTGATGGGTGGATTCATCGTCCACGCCGCGGTCACCCGCGACCCCTCGGAGGCAGGCGGGCTCGACAAGAGCCTCAGCCAGCTGCGCGAGGCCGCGTTCGGCACGCCGCTGCTGCTCCTGATCGCGGCGTGCCTGCTCGCCTTCGCTGCGTTCCGCTTCGTCGAGGCGCGCTACCGCGGCACGGACTGAGCACGGGCGCACCACCCGCCTCAGGTTGGTAAGGGTTACGCTGTAACCCTTACCAACCTGAAGAGCCCCCATCTCCACGAACACCGAGTGGCCAGCCGTCCGCACGCGAAGCCACGCGTGGACGCGCCGCCTGCGTCCAGGCGCCCCCACGCGACAGGTGCTCGCACACACCGGCCGCTACGACGCCGCGGTCGTCGCACGCATCGAGGGCCGTACGCCGGTCGTGCCGATGTCGACGCTCGCCGCGCTGACGGACGCCACGGTCGCGATCACGCGACTCGACACCGCCCACGGGGCCACCGCTGCAGCCGTCGCCACGCTGCTGCGGTCCGAGGCTGCGGCGTCGTCACGCCTGGCGAACCTCACCGCGTCCACGCAGGACGTCCTGTCCGCCGAGCTCGACGGCAGCGGCCGCACGAACGCCGGTGTGGTGGCCGCCACCGCACGGGCGATCACCGCGGGACTCGGCGCCGCAGACCGGTTGGACAGCCACGCCGTGCTCGACATGCGACGAGCGCTGGTCGCCGACACCCGACCGGACCCACCGAGCCAGTGGCGCGACGTCCAGGTCTGGGTGGGTGGTGGCGCCTGGGGGCCCCACACCGCGCAGTTCGTGCCCCCGCACGCCACCGAGGTGCCGGCCGCGATGACCGACCTGCTCGCGTTCATGCGGCGTGACGACCTCCCGCCGCTGCTGCTGGCCGCCCTCACCCACGCCCAGTTCGAGACGATCCGCCCGTTCCCCGACGGCAACGACCGCGTCGCCCGGGCGCTCGTCCACGCACTGCTGCGGACGCGGGGTGTCACCCACGGCCTGACCGTCCCGATCTCGGCCGGCCTGATGGCGCAGCGGCCCGCGTACCCGGCGGCGCTGGCCGCCTACCGCGCCGGCGACCCCGTCCCGGTCATCGAGCACTTCATCGCGGCGACGCTGCTCGCTGTCGAGAGCGCGTCCACGTTGATCGCCGACATCCACGCGGTGCGCTCGGCATGGGACGACATCATCGCCGCCCGGGCCGGTGCCACGGTGTGGCGTGTGGCCGACCTGCTGACCGAGCAACCCCTGCTCGACAGCCGGCTCGTCCAGACGCGCCTCGGCGTCTCGGCACCGACCGCGAACGCGGCCATCGAGCACCTCGTCACGGTGGGCGTGCTCACGCAGGTCGCTGGCGACCAGCGCGCCCGCCGCTGGGCCGCCCTGCAGATCATCGCACCAGCCGATGCGTTCGTCGAGCGTGCGCGCCACAGCTAGCCCTCCACCCGCCGGCGCGCGCTGAACGCATGCATCGGTGGCCAGCTGTCCGGTCCGCCCGAGCTCGTGCGACGTGCTGATGCACTGTCCACACATCACCAGAGGAACGACCATGCAGTACATGCTCCTGATCTACTCCGAGCCGTCCCCGGCCGACGCGCCCCCGCCCTCCGCCGAGGAGATGCAGGCCTGGTTCGACTACACCGACGCGATGAAGGACGCCGACGTCTTCGTCGCCGGCGACCCGCTGCACGGCATCGAGACGGCCACCACCGTCCGCGTGCGTGACGGCCAGGCCGTCTCGACCGACGGCCCGTTCGCCGAGACCAAGGAGGTGCTCGGCGGCTACTACATCGTCGACACCGAGGACATCGACGGCGCCCTGCACTGGGCCGAGCGCTGCCCCGGCGCCCAGTGGGGCTCCATCGAGGTCCGCCCGATGATGGCGATGGCCGAGCTGGCGCCCTGATCCAGCCAAGGCCCCGACATGACCGGCCCTGACGCCGGCGCACCCGACCGTGCCGTCGCCGACCGCCTCGCTGAGGTGGTCCGCGACGAGCACGGTCGCGTGCTGTCGGTGCTGATCCGCGAGCTGCGCGACTTCGACCTCGCCGAGGACGCGCTCGCGGACGCGGTCGCCGAGGCGCTGCCGGCGTGGACCCGTGACGGGATCCCCGACCGGCCGGGTGGCTGGTTGCTGACGGTCGCCCGCCGGCGCGGCATCGACCGGATGCGCCGCGCCGACGCCGCACGACGGGCCGTGGCGAAGCTCGACCTGCCCGGCGTGGAGCCCGCCGCCGAGGACGTCATCGTGGTCGAACCGGAGTCCGCGGTGGTCGATGAGCGGCTGCGGCTGATGTTCACCTGCTGCCACCCGGCGCTGTCGGTGGAGGCGCAGATCGCGCTCACGCTGCGGACCATCGCCGGCCTGACGGCGGGGGAGATCGCGCGGGCGTTCCTCGTCAGCGAGGCGGCGATGGAGCGGCGGCTCGGACGCGCCCGGGCCAAGATCCGTGACGCGAACATCCCGTACCGGATCCCGCCGGACCACCAGCTGCCCGACCGTCTCGGCGCCGTGCTGCACGTGATCGAGCTGGTGTTCAACGAGGGCTATCTCCCCGCCATCGGCGACGCGCTCGTGCACGACGCGCTGTGCGAGGAGGCCATCCGCCTCGCCCGCGTGCTGCTGGAGCTGGTGCCCGACGAGGCCGAGGCGATGGGCCTGCTGGCGCTGCTGGAGGTGCAGCACGCGCGCCGTCGAACCCGCGTCGACGCGACCGGCGCGCTGGTGACGCTCGAGCACCAGGACCGGGCCCGCTGGGACCACGCCGCGATCGCCGCCGGCGCGACGACGGTCGAGACGGCGCTGCGGCGCGGGACGCCCGGCCGCTACCAGCTGCAGGCCGCCATCGCGGCGCTGCACGGCACCGCCGCGACGTGGGGCGACACCGACTGGCCCCAGATCGCGGCGCTGTACGGCGAGCTGCTGCGGCTGCGCCCGACCCCGGTCGTCGCGCTGAACCGGGCTGTCGCCGTCGCGATGGCGCAGGGGCCCGAGGCCGGGCTCGCGCTGCTCGCCGAGCTCGACGACGCGCTCGCCGGCTACCACCTGCTGCACGCCACCCGCGGCGAGCTCTCGCTGCGCGCCGGCCGTGCTGCCGACGCCGTCGCCGCGTTCGACCGGGCGCTCGAGTCAGTGACCAACGAGACCGAGCGGGCGCATCTGGTGCGGCGCCGCGCCGAGGCAGCGAACGCCTGACGGGACGGCACCTCACCATGTCGGTCGGCTGAGGCACCATCTCTCCCGCCGCTGCTCCCGCCAGCCCGCCCATGGAGGCCATCGTGCTCGCATCCGTCCGTTCCCAGCTCCGTGGCCCGATCGCCGTGGCCGCAGCCGCCGCCCTGCTCGCCGGCTGCGGTGGCAACCCGGCTGCAGACGTCACGACCGCGCCCGACGACGACGCGGCCGAGACCAGCCCCGAGTCGTCCGGCGCCACCGACGCGACCGACGACACGACCGTCGACGCCTCCACCGAGGTCACCGTCACGCTCACCGAGTTCGCCATCGCGATGTCCCGCTCGAGCTTCGCACCGGGCGTGGCGTACACCTTCACGATCGTCAACGACGGTGACGCGGCCCACGAGATGCTGGTGCTCGACGCGCAGGACGCGGGGACGAGCGGGATGGGCGGCATGGACCACGGCAGCGGGCACGACGACCACCAGGACAGCGCCGAGATGCAGGCCATGCACGAGGCCGCGGTGGTGTCCATCACTGAGAGCGAGCTCCCAGCCGGGGCCACCGTCACGCGCACGGTGCGCTTCGACGAGGCCGCCGAGCTCGAGTTCGCCTGCCACCTCCCGGGCCACTACGAGGCAGGGATGCTGAGCTCCGGGACCGTCACCGCGAGCTGACCACGTCCCGGGACGGGGGCTGGTCGCGTCATACCGAAGTAGGTATGGTGGCTCGGTGATGAACCCGTCCGTCCCTGCCGCGTGTGCGGAGCTCCTGACCGAGCTGCGCGCCTCGTCGCGGCGCACGCAGGCCGAGGTCGCACGGCTCGCCGGAACCTCGCAACCCGCGGTGGCCAGGTACGAGTCGGGCGCCGCGGTCCCGTCGTGGCCGACGCTGACACGGCTGGTCGCAGCCCACGGTCAGCTGCTGGTCGTCGGCGTCACGCCGGCGGTGGATCCGCACGACACCGCGCTGGTCGAGCAGCTGCTGGCGATGTCGCCGTCCGACCGTCTGGCGACGCTCGCGCGGTTCGCGCGGCTGCAGGACGTCGCGGAGGTGGACACGTGAGCGGTGCGTTCGACCCCGAGCGGCTGCTGCGGACGCTGGCCGAGCACGAGGTCGAGTTCGTCGTCATCGGCATGACCGCTGCGTGGCTGCAGGGCAGCCCAGCGGTCACCATCGACCTCGACGTGATGCCGCGCCAGGACCTCCAGAACGCCGAGCGGCTCGCCGACGCGCTGAACACGCTCGGCGCGCACCGCCACGGACGCCCAGCGGTCGAGCTCGAGGGCGCGGAGTTCCTGGGGTGGCAGTCACAGCACTTCCTCACGGATGCCGGCCCGCTCGACGTGGTCCCCCACGCAGCCGGCATCGGCACGCACGACCAGGTCGCATCCGTCGTGGTGCGCATCGACGACCTCGCTGTGCGCGTGGCCACGCTCGACGAGATCATCGCGTCCAAGCGCGCGCTCGACCGCCCCAAGGACCGGGCCGCCATGCCCGCCCTGGAGGCAGCCCGCGCCGTGCGCGACCGGCAGCGAGGCAGCTGACCTCAGGCGAAGCGGGCCACGTACTGGCGCTTCTTACCGACGCGCAGCACCACGGCGTCACCGGCGAGCAGGTCGGCCGACGTGACGGTGTGCTCCTCGGACTCGACGCGGTCGTCGCCGACCCGCACGCCGCCCTGCTTGATGAGGCGGCGCGCCTCACCGTTGGACTTCGCCGCGCCGACGGCGACGAGCAGCGACAGCAGGCCCATGCCCTCGCCGTCGAGCTCGGACCTCTCGACGTCAGCGCTCGGCGCCTGGCTGAACGCCATCGCCAGCGACTCGGCATCCAGCGCCCGCACGGCAGCCCCACCGAACAGCACGCCGGTCACGGCCTGCGCCCGCGCCACACCCTCGTCGCCGTGGATGATGCGTGTGGCCTCCTCGGCGAGACGACGCTGGCCGCCGCGCGCAGAGGGGTCCGCGTCGTGCGCCTGCACGACCGCTGCGATCTCGTCCAGCGACAGGAACGTGAACAGCTTCAGGAAGCGCTCGACGTCCCGATCGTCGGTGTTGAACCACCACTGGTAGTACTCGAACGGGGTGGTCTCGGACGGGTTCAGCCACGGGGCGTTGCCAGCGGACTTGCTGAACTTCTTGCCGTCGGAGCCCTCCACCAGCGGCCACGTCAGCGCGTAGGTCTTCGCGCCGTGGATCTTCCGCGCGAGGTCGACGCCGGCGACGATGTTGCCCCACTGGTCGGAGCCGCCGAGCTGCAGCACCACGCCCTCGGCGTCGTACAGGTGGGCGAAGTCGTAGCCCTGGATCAGGCCGTAGCTGAACTCGGCGTAGCTGATGCCCTGCTCGCGGTCCTCGAGGCGACGGCGCACGTTCTCGCGCGCGATCAGCTGGTTGACCGAGACGTGCTTGCCGACCACCCGCAGGAAGTCCAGCACGTTGAAGGACCCGAACCAGTCGTGGTTGTCCACCAGCTTGCCGCGCGCCGGGTCGTCGGTGCCGTACGGGGCGAGGTCGAGCACGAGGTTGAGGTCGCGACGGATGCCGGCGAGGTTCACCTCGACCTGCTCGTCGGTCAGCAGCGGGCGCTCGTCGTCGTTGAACGACGGGTCGCCGATGCGGCCGGTCGCGCCGCCCGACAGCGCGTACGGACGGTGGCCGTCGCGCTGGAGCCACGCCATCGCCATCATCCCGACCAGGTTGCCCACGTGCAGCGACGTCGCGGTCGGGTCGAAGCCGACGTAGTAGCGCAGCGCGCCCTCGGCGAGCGCCTCGGTGAGGCCCTCGCGGTCCGAGCAGTCGGCGATGAAGCCGCGCTCCTCGAGGACGTCCAGCGTGGTGCGCGTCATGGCGTGCGGTCCCGGTCGTGGCGTGCGTGTCGAGCGACTCGCTCGGACGCTACTCGGCGGCTCAGAGCTCGATGGTCGGACCCCAGCCGGGCACGTGGGCGTCCGGGGGCGGGACCAGCGCCGGGACCCGCAGCGCCTGGCGCCACTCGGGCATGCCGTCGGCCCACACCCAGGTGCTGGCGCCGACCTCGCCGGCGAGGATCTGGCCACGCACGCCATCGAGGTCGAACGGACCGGTCTGCTGCCCGTCGACGAGCACGAACCAGCGGGCGGGGGCGGGCACGACGGGCCTCCGGCGGGTCGAGGGCAGGGCTGCGGACGGGTGCAGGCGCGACCGTACGCTGCCGAGCCTCGTCGCATCCAGCGACACCCCCACCTCGGAGCACCTCGTGATCCCCTGCCGCTGCGCAGCGCTGAACACACTCAGCGGCGCCGGCGCCGACGACTACGTCCGTCAGCACCTCGACACGGTGCGCGAGGACGCGATGGGTCGCAAGTCGCTGCGCTGCCCCCTCACCGACATCACGTTCGTGCTCGAGCAGGCGGACGGCGTGTACGGCGGCGACTCCCAGCGTCGTCTGCGCCGCACCGGCTGAGCCACCTGCACCGCAGCAGCCTGTGGACGGGCCTCGTCGCGCTCCGGGCTGCTCAGTACGGTGGTCGCAGCGGCGGACGACGTCGCCCTGCTCGTCGAGGAACCTTGCGTTCGACCCTGCTCCGCTCCGTCGCGACCGCGGCGGCCATCGCCCTCGCGACGGCCGGCTGCGGGTTCGTCGGCGGGCAGTCGCTCTCCAGCTCCGACGAGGTCGTCGCGGCCCTGCGCGCGCTGGCCGACAGCTCGCTGCGCGCCCGGGTCACCGCTGAGGTGACTGTCGATGAGGGCGAGATCCGCGACGCGGTGCAGCGCGACGAGCGCCTGCTCTCGCTGATGGACGACGAGCCGGCCGACGGCGCGACCACCGACGACCTGCTGGCCGAGCTCGAGCAGCTGCGCACCGAGCTCGCCCAGCACGCGCTGCTGCTCGAGCGCGGCGATGACCGCTCCGTCCGGCTCGCGGTCGAGTCGCAGGGCACCGTCTGGGCGGACGTGCGCGCACGGGGCGCCGGCGAGGACGCGATCACCGACGACGGGCTCGCGGCGAGCTACCCGGCCGAGCTGCAGCTGCACGTGGACTGGGAGCAGCTCGACGGCATGCTCGAGGACTCCTCGGTCGTGGACGACATCACCGCCGCCGGTGCGACGCTGCGCGCGGTCGCGCCGGACCTCGCTGCCGGCGTGCCGGCGATGCAGCCGATCCTGGACGTGGTGCTCGGGTTCCTCGACGGCGACGACGTCGGCTTCACCGGCGAGATCGACACCGCCGCCTGGAAGGACGCGCTCGGCCCGGTGCTCGGCCCGCTCGGGCTCGACGGGTCGCTCACGGCCGGCACCGCGCCCGTCGGCGAGCTCCCCGACCTCGACGCGTACATCGGCACGGCGCTGACGTTCGACGGCTTCCGCAGCGACGGCGGGCGCACGCTCGTGGACGTCACCGTGCACGTGCGCGAGCTCGCGGCCCAGCTCGCCCGGGACGCCGAGGCGATGAGCGACGGCAGCGCCCCCAGCGCCGCCAGCGCCGCCGCGACCGAGAAGCTGGCCGAGCTCGAGGCATCCCTCGACGAGCTGCCGGAGGAGCTGACGGACGTCGCCACGCTGGCGTTCGACGGTGACGGCGTGCTGGAGCAGCTGCGCGTGGACCTGTTCGCGATCGCGGTCCAGGCCGGCGCGGCGGCCGAGCCCGACGACGCGGAGCTCCAGGCGCTCGCCGGCGCAGCCGACGTGTTCGAGGACACCGGCGCGTTCATCGTCGTGGACGTCACCGAGGTCGGCGGCGTCGACACGGTGCTCGGCGCACCCACCACCACCGCGACGTGGGACGACGTCCTCGGCGCGCTGCAGGGTGCGGCCGGGATGCTCGGCCCGATGTTCGGCGCGATGACGCAGGGCATGCCGGACACGCCCCCGGCCGTCGGCACCACGCCGCTGTCGGTCACCGGGCTCGGGGTGCGTGACTGCTTCGACGACGCGGCCGTGGACGGCTCCGTCGAGGGCGACGCGCCGCGGGTGCTGCCGTGCGCCGTCCCCCACGACAACGAGGTGTTCGCCGTGGTGCCGTTCGCCGGCGAGGACCGCGCGACCGCGGCGGCCGCGGCCTACGACGCATGCCTCGACGCGTTCGAGTCGGCCGTGGGCAGCGACTACCTCGAGTCCGAGCTGTTCTTCGCCGTGCTCGAGCCGTCCGAGACCGAGCTCGCGGACGGCGTCGACGACGCCGTCTGCTACGCGTTCGGACCGAGCCCACGAACCGGCTCGATCACCGGATCCGGCGTCTGAGCACAACGTTCGTCGCTGGTGGGCCCGGTGCGGCTCATCGTCCGGCAGACTCCACCGACGAGCAGACCGAGGGAGACAGCTGATGGGTTTCGTGCGACGCGGCGGTGGCGGCGGTGGCGGGGACCAGGGTGGCGGCGGTGACGAGCTGCTCGGCGAGGTCCACAAGCGCTGCGGCATCTGCCGGCGCGAGCTGCACCCGTGGGAGGACGTCTGCCCCGAGGACGGCGGCAGCGCGGTGATGCCCGGCGAGCTCGACGCCGGCCACGACGACCTGCTCGCCCGGCTGCTCGCCGACGAGGACGCAGACGGCGACGACGCAGCCGCCGAGGACGACGCGGCGGATGACGTGCCGGACGACGTGCCGAGCTGGCCCACCGACAACGCCTGACGCGCCCGCACGGGCCGGCGCACGGCGTGCGGGCGTACCCTGCCGCGCATGCCTGCCTGCCCCGTCTGCCGCGACGAGTTCGAGGACCACGTCACCGTCTGCCCGACGGACGACGCGGTCCTCGTCGACGTCGCCGACCTCCCCCCGCCACCGGTCGGCGAGGCCTCGGTCGGCGTGTTCGACCGGCGCGTCGTGGGCGTGGTGCTCGGC
>JBFGFG010000008.1:0-18942 GCA_041579655.1 Nitriliruptoraceae bacterium | reverse complement strand
GTGAGGACGGGGGCGATCACGACCCGGACAACCTTGCGCTGCTGTGTCGCGAGCACCACGTGCGGGTCCACGGCAGGCACTGGTACGCGTTCCTCGACGGTGACACGGCGGCGTTCAGCCTGTCGCGACGCAAGGACGGGACCAACCCGCAGCACGTCTCCTACCCCACGGGCGCCAGCCCGCCCACGGTGGCCGCGCCCCGCTGACCCCACCCGGCACCCGCCGCGTGGGGCGGTGGTGCATCCTTCCGTGACACAGCAGCGCTGACGCTTCAGTCGAGCGTGGCCGTGATGTGCGCGTCGAGCAGTGGCTGGATGCGTTTCGCGACCGGGCCCGGAGCGTCGTACGCGACGTCGTCGAGTGCGTGCACCGGCAGCAGCGGCCGCGTGGCCGACACCACCCACAGCTCGTCGGCGGTGTGCACGTCCTCGACGGTGAGCGCAGCCGGCTCGACCTCGATGACCTCGCGCAGCACCTCGAGGCTCACCGACCGCAGGATCGGGACGAGCTCGGGGTCCGGGGTCCGGATGAGATCGCCGTGGACGGTCACGATCGCGGCCGTCGGCAGCTCGCAGACGAGCTCACCGTCCACCACCAGCGCGTCATCCGCGTCCTGCGCCTTCGCCTGCCGCGTGGCCCACTGGTTGGCGGCGTACGACAACGTCTTCGCGCCGGTGAGCGGGGTCCGCCACGGCGACTCGACCACCGACAGGCTCAGCGAGTCCGGCCAGGCGGTCGGACGCAGCAGGCCTCGCACGAGCCCGCTGCGCGTGACGATGATCTTCATCGCGCCGTCGTGCTCGCCCCACGCCAGCAGCAGGTCGTCGATCGTGCGCGTCAGCACGGGGATGCGGATGCCCAGCGCCTTGCCCGACGCCCGTAGACGTGCCAGGTGACGCTCCCGTGCGTGTGTGCGCCCGCCCCGGACCAGCATCGCGTCGAACACCGCGTCGCCGCGCAGCACGCCGTCGTCCAGCAGCGGGACCGTCGCCTGGTCCGCCGGGAGCACACGACCGTCCGCCCACGCGATGCTGCGTGGGCTGCGCTGCGGCCGAGGATCGGACGACGTGGGGTGCAGAGGGGTGACCATGGCCGCGCATGGTGCCAGCCCGGACGGCGTCGTGACGCCCGACGGGACGTACCCTGACCAGGTGGGAGGAGTCGGTCAGGCGGCCGCGGTACCCGGGCATCGACCCGTGGGCCGAGGAACGTCCGGACTCCGCAGGACAGGATGCTGGCTAACGGCCAGGCGTGGTGACACGTGGAAAGCGCAACAGAAAGCAGACCGCCGATGGCTGCGTCCCTCGGGACACGGCACAGGTGAGGGTGAAACGGTGAGGTAAGAGCTCACCGGCACCGGTGGTGACATCGGTGGCCAGGCATGCCCCATCCGGAGCAAGGCCAAGCAGGGGGAGGGCGGTCCGTCCGCAGACACCCCCAGGTAGGCCGCAACGAGGCGTTCAGGTAACTGGCGCCCCAGACAGATGGTCGCCACCGCGGCAACGTCGGCAACGACGCCGCGGGACAGAATCCGGCGTACCGACCGACTCCTTCCCACCACACTCCTCTGTTCGAGGGGCCAGCCCCTCGAGCTCCCCGCCGGGTCCTTCGGGCCCGGACCCCGTCGTCTGTAACCCCGACGGGTGGGGTTCCGTGGGTTTGCTTCCGGCTTCTTTGCCTAGGTGTCGAACACCGTGCTCAGGTCCCGGAAGCCTTTGATCTCCATCGGGTTGCCGCTGGGGTCTCGTAGGAACATCGTCCACTGTTCGCCGGGTTGGCCCTCGAACCTCGACTGTGGGGGCATGACCCACGTCGTGCTGGCCTGCTCGAGGCGGGCGGCGAGGGTGTCCCAGTCGTCCTTCTGGAGGGCGACGCCGAGGTGGGGCATGGGGACCTTGTGGCCGTCGACGTGGCCGGTGTCTGTCGTGGGGAACGGCTCGCCGAGGTGGAGGCTGAGCTGGTGGCCGAAGAAGTCCACGTCCTGCCAGGTGTCGGCGGCGCGGCCGGGGGTGCAGCCGAGGAGGTCGACGTAGAAGGCGCGTGCCTCGTCGAGGTCCGTGACGTGGATGGCGAGATGGAAGCGGGAGGTGGTCACGAGATGGTCCAGCCCCAGCCGTGGCTCTCGAGACGCCCGGCGTTCACCAGGGCTGTCGCGGCCGTCTCGACGCGTGGTCGGTCGAGGTCGCTGGCGCGTGTCATGTCGCGGGTGCGTTGGTGCCCGGCGCTGATCAGCAACAACACCGCAGCCTCGTCGGGTGCTAGGCCCTCGATGTCGGGGGCAGGAGCTGGATCGGTCTCAGACCTCGGCGCGGCCATGGCCCGGACACCGGCGGCGCGCGACGGTGCCGTGCTCGCGGACTGCCCGAGGTGTGCCGCGATGACGGCGGTGCCCTCCAGGATCGTGAACGCGGCCTGGATCAGCGTGAAGACCAGAGCCCACTTCGCAGCGAGCAGCACGACCGCGAAGAGGACGGCCACGAAGCTGGTTCCGGACGAGAGCAAGCCGGCCAGGTCCCAGAGGCTGGAGCCGCCGGCGAGCACTGCGAACGCGACGTTCGCGGTCTGCTTGAGCCCCGAGATGTTCTCCCTGGCCCTCCGTGCCCATCGCGCTGCTGCTCTCGTGTCGGGTGGTGCGGTCATGGGGCTCCCAAGGTCGGCGGCCGACGCTAGTCACGCTCGCATGCGAGTCGTCCGAGGACGGGCCGGTGTGCCCTGTGCGCGTCGTATCCTCGCGGGGCCGACACCCATGCCGGAGCCTCCTGTGCCGCACCCCGACAGCCCGTTCCTCGCCGCATGCCGCGGGGAGGCACACGACACCGTGCCGGTGTGGTTCATGCGGCAGGCCGGGCGCGCGCTCGCCGAGTACCGCGAGATCCGCAAGAAGCACTCGTTCCACGACGTGGTGATGACGCCGGAGCTGACCGCTGAGGTCACCACCCAGCCGGTGCGCCGCTACGGCGTGGACGCCGCGATCCTGTTCTCGGACATCGTCACGCCCGTGATGACGATGGGCGTCGGGGTCGAGATCAAGGCGGGCATCGGGCCCGTCGTGGACGAGCCGATCCGCACCGCCGCGGACCTGCAGCGCATCCGCACCTTCGAGCCGGACGTGGACGCGCCGTTCGTCGGCGAGGCCGTGGCGATGCTGGCGCGTGACCTGCCGGTCCCGCTCATCGGGTTCGCCGGCGCGCCGTTCACGGTCGCGAGCTACCTCATCGAGGGAGGCCCGTCGAAGTCCTACAGCCGCACGAAGGCGATGATGTTCGGCGAGGAAGGGCTGTGGCACGACCTCATGACGCGCCTCGGTGACGTCACCATCGCGTCGCTGCGGGCGCAGGTCGCGGCCGGGGCCGAGGCGGTGCAGCTGTTCGACTCGTGGGCCGGCGCGCTGACGCCGGTCGACTACGCCCGCTACGTGCTGCCGCACTCGACGCGGATCTTCGCCGAGCTCGCCGACCTCGGTGTGCCGCGCATCCACTTCGGCGTCGCCACCGGCGAGCTGCTGTCGCTGATGGCGCTGGCCGGCCCCGAGGTCGTGGGCGTCGACTGGCGCGTGCCGCTCGACGCCGGCATCGCCCGCCTGCCCGCTGACGTGTCGTTCCAGGGCAACCTCGAGCCGGCCGTCGTGCTCGGCGGGTGGGACGCCACCGCGCCGCGCGTGCGTGACGTGCTAGCCCGCGCCGAGGGCTCGCCGCGCCACGTGTTCAACCTCGGTCACGGGGTCATGCCGGCGATGGACCCGGGCGTGCTCAAGCAGGTCGTCGAGCTCGTCCACGCCGAGGGCCGCACCGACGGCACGCTCGCCGACGGCGTGCGGCGCGTGGACGCCACGGCGCACGCATGAGCCGCGTCGGGGTCCTCGTCCACGGTGGCGACGCCGCCCTGCTCGACGCGCTCGTGGGCGCCGTGGCGACCGCCGACCGGCTGGGTGAGGTGCGGGCCGTCGAGGTCGCCGATGACCTCGCCGAGATAGAGGTCGCGTGCCAGCGCCTGGCTGAGGTGTGCGAGGTCGTCATCGGGCTCGCGGCCTCTCCGTGGCCCGGCTGGTCGCTGCAGCACGGCGTCGCGCAGGACGCGCTCGGCGCGCTGCCGTACTGGGCCGTGGAGACCTGGCACGGCCTGCCCGCGCTGCACGACCACATGGTGGGCGCCGTCGGCGAGCGCTGGGAGGACGGCACCCACGTGCTGGTGACGGCCCCGGACCACGCGCTGCGCCTCCTGCCCGCCGAGCAGCGCGTGATGATGCGCGACGTGGCCGAGGCGCTGCACGAGCGCACCGGGGTGCGCCCGACGATCGCGGTGGACCACTCGCCGGACGACGGCGCGGTGACCCCGACCGCCGTCACGACGGTGACCACCCTCGCCGAGGCCCACGGGGCCACGCAGGTGGCCCGGGTCAGCCTCACCCCGCAGGACGGCCCCGACCCAGCCGTGAGCGCCGCCGCGTTCGCTGCCGGCGTGACCCTCTCGGACGTCACGATCGACCGGGCAGCCCAGGTGCGCCTGCTGCTTGACGCCGTGGAGACCCTCGTGGCGACCGCGCTCGCGGAGCCACCGGCGTGAGGGTGGTGGTCGTCGGCGGCGGCATCGCGGGCCTCACGGCCGGCTGGTCGGTGCTGCACGGCCCGCCCTCGGACCCCACTGTCCACCGCGACGCCGAGGTCGTGGTGCTCGAGGCGAGCGCCCGGACCGGTGGCAAGCTGCGCACCGCGACACTCGACGGCGCACCGTTCGACGTCGGGGCCGAGGCGTACCTCGCCCGGCGACCGGAGGCGGACCGGCTCGCGCGTCGGCTCGGGCTCGCCGACGAGCTGACCGGTCCCGCCCAGCTCGGCGTGTGGCTGTGGCTGCACGAGCGGCTGCACCGCTACCCGGCACGCACCGTGTTCGGCGTGCCGACCGACATGCCGGCGCTGGCCGCCAGCGGTGTGGTGTCGCACCAGACCGTGGCCCGCGTGCTGGCCGAGCAGCTGCGCGACCGGGAGCCGCTCACGGCCGACGCCACCGTGGCCGAGGTGCTGACGCCGCTGCTCGGCCGTGAGGTCGTGGACGTGCTCGTGGAGCCGCTGCTCGGTGGCGTGTACGCGGGGTCCGTGGACCGCCTGTCCATCCGCTCGGCCGCGCAGGTGCTCGCGACCGCTGCGGCGCAGCCCGGCTCGCTGGTCAACGCGCTGCGCGGCCACCAGCGCCGCACCGCCCACATCCGGACACCCGTGTTCGGCACCGTGCGCGGCGGGATGCAGCGCATCAGCGAGCGCCTCGCCGCCGACCTGGACGTGCGCACCGAGGTCGCCGCCGTGAGCCTCGAGCCTGCGGGGGAGGGCTGGCTCGTGCACACCACCGAGGGCGTGGAGGAGGCGGACCACGTCGTCATCGCGACCCCCGCACACGCCGCGGCCGAGCTGCTCCACGGCGTCGCGCCGGTCAGCGCCACCGCGCTGCGGGCCGTGCCGTACGCGAGCTCGGTGGTGGTGGCCACCAGCTGGGCCACGGACGACGCCACGCTGCCGCCGGGCTCCGGGATGCTGGTGCCACGCGCGGAGGAACGGCTGGTGAAGGCCGCGACCTGGTCCTCGAACAAGTGGGCGCACGTGGGGTCCGACGCGCGGACGGTGGTGCGGTTCTCGGTCGGTCGCGTGGACGACCGCCGGGGGATGATGCTCGAGGACCGCATCCTCACCGAGCTCGTGCTGCAGGAGGGACGCGAGGCGCTGGGGTTGACGGGCGAGCCGACGGACGTGGTGGTGCAGCGCTGGCCCGACGGGCTGCCGCAGTACGACGTCGGACACGAGCGCCGCGTCGCCGCCGTGGTGCAGGGGCTGCCGCACGGCGTGCACGTCACGGGCGCGCTGTACGCGGGCGTGGGCGTCGCGCCGACGATCGGTCACGCCGAGCGCGTCGCGGCTGCGATCCGGGCGTCCACAGCCTGAGCCAGTCGGTCCGTCACCGCGTCGTCCTCCGGGAGATGGTGGACGGAGCCGGACCGACGAGGCATGCTGATGACGACGAACGAGGACGACCGCAACGAGCTCTACAACGTGCTCCGCGATCGTCTGGGCCCCGAGCCGACGAGCACCCTGATGTCTCTTCTCCCACCGACCGGCTGGTCGCAGATGGCGACGAAGGACGACGTGCGCGCGAGCGCGGACGCGATCCGGGCCGAGCTCCACACCGAGATCGGTGCCGTGCGCGGCGAGCTCGCGGTGCTGCGGGCGGACTTCGGCGAGCTGCGGGGCGAGTTCGGCGAGCTGCGGGGCGAGTTCGGCGAGCTGCGGGGCGAGTTCGGCGAGCTGCGGGGCGAGTTCGGTGAGCTACGTGGTGGGCTGCGCGGTGAGTTCGGCGAGCTGCGCGGTGAGTTCGGTGAGCTGCGCGGCGAGCTGCGGACCGAGATGGCGTCCCTCGAGTCACGCCTCACGACCGCGCTGCGCAACCAGACGGTGGCGCTCGTGGCCACCGTCGCCACGATGCAGGGGCTCACGCTGGCCGTGCTCGGCTGACGGCCTGGATCGTCGCGGGCGTCAGTCCTCGACGACGCCCGGCTCGAGCAGCTCCGGGCCCTTGTTGCGCACGTTGTTCACGCGGTCGGTGACCGTGCGGGCCTTCAGCGCGGGCACGCCGGCGCTCGCGATCACCTCCTGCAGGTACGGAGCCTCCTGCTCGGTCGCGTCCAGCCAGGTCTCCAACAGCGTGTCGGGCAGCACCACCGGCATCCGGTCGTGCAGCTCGGTCATGCGCCCCGCCGCGTCCCGCGTGAGGATGCAGGTGGACTCCACGACGTCGCCGGTCTCCTTGTCGGTCCAGCGGCCCCAGATGCCAGCGAAGGCCAGCGGACGCTCGTCCTCGGCCTGGATGAACCACGGCTGCTTCTTCTTGGAGCCCTCACGTGGCTGCCACTCGTAGAAGCCGTCGGCCGGGATGATCACGCGGCGCTTCTTGAACGCGCTGCTGAACATGCGCTTCTCGGCGACGGTCTCGACCCGCGCGTTGATGGGCTGCGGTCCCTTGCCGAGCTCCTTGGCCCAGCCGGGCACCAGCCCCCAGCGCATCGTGTCCACGGTCCGCTCGCCGTCACGGCTCACGATCACCGGGACCTGCAACGTCGGCGCGACGTTGTAGCGCTGCTGCAGCTCCTCGACCGCGACACGCGTCGCGTCGAACCGCTCGGCGAGCTGCTCGGGGGTGGAGATGGAGACGTATCGACCGCACATGCGGCGAGCCTACGCAGGCTCAGCAGCCGCTGTTGCGCTCGTACGGGACGAAGTCCGGCACCACGTCCGGCGTCGGCCCGATTGGCGGGAACGCGTCGGCCGCACCCTCAACGAGGTCCAGCGTGAAGCCGCACCCCACGCCCGCGCCGAAGCGCACGTCGAGGTCGGGGCGCCGGTCGAAGCCGCGCCGCCCGTACATGCCGTGCGCGAGCGGCATCCACTCCATCGAGGTGATCGCGATGCGGCGCCAGCCGGCGTCGCGTGCGTGGCGCAGCGCGGCCTCGACCAGCAGGCCGCCCACGCCGCGCCCCTGCGCCTGTGGCGCGACGGCCAGCATGCGGAAGCCGCCGTCGCCGTGGGGGCCGTGCTCGAACTCGTCGGACGCCGCGCTCGCGACCGTCACGCTGCCGAGCACCTCGTCGTCCTCGACCGCGACCAGCACCTGGGTCTCGTCGTCGATGCGGCCGGCGACGTCCGCCATCACCACGCGGTAGCTGTCGGTCACGTCGCCGAGCGCGTCGTACGCCAGCAGCGTCAGCCGCGCCACGGCCTCGTGCTCGTGGGGGAGGACGGGTCGGACGTGGATGCTCATCGGTCGTCCTCGCCCATCGCGAGGCGCAGCGACATGTCCTGCGCGATCTCGGTGATGCCGGTCAGCAGCAGCTCGAGGCGCTCGTCGGTGTCGTCGGTGACCAGCACGCGCTGGGTGTCCAGCGGCCCCAGCGACGCGAGCACCGCGATGTCCCAGCTCGCCTGGGTCGGGTCGAGCGACACCTCAGCGGTCGCCGGTGCGACGTTGTCGCCGAGCTCGGCACCGCGTGCGAGCATCGTGCGCAGCGCCGCCACGGTGCGGTCGCGCAGCTCGTGCGAGCCGCCCTCGGTGGGGTCGTCGAGCAGCTCGACCCGTGCCATCGGGTACGGGTCGTCGGGCAGCCACTCCAGCACGCGTAGGCGCTGCACGCCGCCCGCGAGGCAGAACCAGCGCCCGTCGTCGCTCTGGTTGGCGGCGATGATCTCGGCCACTGTCCCGACGTCCGTGCGCACCTCGCCGCCGCCGACCTCGTGGCCGCGGTCGATCAGCACGACACCGAAGCGCTTGTCGCCGGCCATCACGTCCTGCAGCAGCGTGAGGTAGCGCTCCTCGAACAGCTGCAGGGGCAGCAGCATCTCGGGGACCAGGACGTTCCCGAGCGGGAACATCGGCAGCGTGCGCGTCGTCAACCTCGGTCCCTTCGTCTCGGCCGGACCGTAGCCACGCGGCCGTGCGGCGGGGGAGGCCACCGGCCGGGTCCACCGGCGCCGCTCAGGCGGCGACGAGGTCCGCCGCGCCGAACACGTGGCTGAAGCGGTCGCACCAGATCACGACGGTGTCCAGCCCGGTGAGGTCAGCGTCCTGCGGGATCTCGTACACGAGGTCGCCCACGTTGCCGCGCAGCGGGCCGAGGTCGAGCCCGCCGTCGTCCACCGGGGACACGACGTAGTGATCCTGTCACACGGCGACGGCCACCCCGTGGGGTGGCCGTCGTGGTCCGTGTGTGGTGCCGCGCCTCAGCGCTGGCCCATGGGCACGTAGTCGCGCTCGCCGGCACCGATGTACAGCTGCCGCGGGCGGGCGATGGCCTGCTCGCGGTCGAGGAGGTTCTCCTGCCACTGCGCGACCCAGCCGGGGATGCGGCCCATCGCGAACAGCACCGGGAACATCGACGTCGGGAAGCCCATCGCCTGGTAGATCAGACCCGAGTAGAAGTCCACGTTCGGGTAGAGCTTGCGGCTGACGAAGTAGTCGTCCTCGAGCGCGTGCTTCTCGAGCTCGACGGCGATGTCGAGCAGCGGGTTCTTGCCCGTGACCTCGAACACGTCGTGGGCGAGCTTGGAGATGATCCGCGCACGGGGGTCGTAGTTCTTGTAGACGCGGTGGCCGAAGCCCATGAGGCGGAAGTTGCCGTTCTTGGCGCCCTCCACGGCCTCGGCGACGTTGTCGACCGAGCCGATCTCCTCGAGCATCTTCAGCACGGCCTCGTTGGCGCCGCCGTGCTTGGGGCCGTACAGCGCTGCGGTCGCGCCGGCAGCCGCCGAGTACGGGTCCGCGTCCGACGAACCGATGGTGCGCATCGTGGTCGTGGAGCAGTTCTGCTCGTGGTCCGCGTGCAGGATGAACAGCGTGTCCATCGCCTTCTCGAGCACCGGGTCGGGCTCGTACTTCAGCTCGGTCGTCTTGTACATCATGTTGAGGAAGTTCCCGGCGAACGACAGGTCGTTGTCGGGGTAGGCGTACTTCATGCCGATGGAGTGCCGGTAGGCGAACGCGGCCAGCGTCGGGAACTTCGCGATGAGCCGCACGATCTGCTGCTGACGCGTGTCGTGGTCGCTGGAGTCCTTGGCCTCCGGGTAGAACGTCGAGAGCGCGCCGACGGTCGACACGAGCATGCCCATGGGGTGCGCGTCGTGGTGGAAGCCGTCGATGAACGTCTTGATGTTCTCGTGGATGAAGGTGTGGTGCGTGATCTCGTGCACCCAGTCATCGGACTGGGGCTGCGTCGGCAGGTCGCCGTGGATCAGCAGGTACGCCACCTCGAGGAAGCTGGAGCTCTCGGCGAGCTGCTCGATGGGGTAGCCGCGGTAGCGCAGGATCCCGGCGGCACCGTCGATGTAGGTGATCTCCGAGCGGCACGACGCGGTGTTCTTGAAGCCGGGGTCGTAGCCGAGGAGACCGAAGTCGTCCTCGCTCACCTTGATCTGACGGAGGTCCATCGTGCGGACCGACCCGTCGGAGATCGGCAGCTCGTACGTCTCGCCCGTCCGGTTGTCGGTGACGGTGAGCGTGTCCTTGGCGGCGTCGGACATCGGTGATGGCTCCTCGGAGAGTTCGTCGGCGCGGGTGGACTCCCCGTCCGCCCAGCGCCGCTTCACGCTACCCGCCGCGATGGGCCGACCGCCGCCAACGGGCGAACCCTGTCCAGAGGGCTCCAACACCCGCCACGGACGCGCGAACAGTGCCGCGCGCCCTGCGCTCGGAAAGGCGGAAGCGGGTGGTTCAACGTTGAACTACCAACGGGGAGCGCGTATAGTTCAAATCACAACGACCCGCCGACGAGGCGGGCACAACCACTCCGCAGGAGACCCCACATGACCACGCAGCTCCCGTCCGCCGGCACCTGGATCATCGAGCCGTCGCACTCCACGATCGAGGCCGTGGCCAAGCACCTGCGCGTCACCAAGGTGCGCGGTCGCTTCTCGAGCTTCGAGGGCAAGATCGTCGTCCCCGAGAACCCGCTCGAGGCACAGGTGAGCGTGACCATCGACGCCAGCTCGATCGACACCAACAACGCCGACCGCGACGCGCACCTGCGCAGCGACGACTTCCTCGCCGCTGACACCCACGACGTGCTGACCTTCACATCGACCGCCATCCGCGAGGTCGGCGACGACTACGCGATCGACGGTGAGCTGACGATGCGCGGCGTGACCAAGCCGGTGACGTTCGAGGTGACCTACGGCGGGCTGACCCAGGACCCGTGGGGCAACACCCGCGCGCTGTTCGCAGCCGAGGGCTCCATCGACCGTGAGGAGTGGGGCCTGACCTGGAACCAGGCGCTCGAGGCCGGCGGCGTGCTCGTCTCCAAGAAGATCGCCATCGAGCTCCAGATCCAGCTGGTCCAGGGCTGACCAGCCCCCGCGACAGCGTGACCGACCGGCCCCGACCTCCCGCGGGGCCGGTCAGTCGTTTCTGGTCTGGCAGCTCGGGCACCACCACGTGGGTCGCGCGTCTCGCAGCGGCCGGCCGAACTCGATCGGGGTGCCGCAGCGGCGGCACGGGCGAGCGGTGCGTCCGTACACGAACAAGCTGCCGGCCCGAGCGTCGGGGACCGTGGTGCGGCGCGCGGTCGTGATGTTCGCGATCAGCAGTTTCGACGCCGTATCAAGCAGTTCTCGGCGTTTCTCGGCTGGGATGCGCTCGATCGGGGTGCGGGGGTCGACGCCGGCGAGGAAGCACGCTTCCTGCATGATCACGTTGCCGATCCCGGCGGCGGGGCGCTGGTCGAGCAGCACGTCGCCCACGCCGGTGCCAGCCACGGCGATGCGGCCCATCCGCTGCAGCGCCTCGTCGATGTCGACGCCGGGGACGGTGAGGTCCGGGCCCAGCGCGCGAAGCACCGGGTGTCGTCGCAGGGCCGCGACGTCCAGCAGCTCCACGATCGGCGCCCGCCGGCAGACGGCGATCACGTCCGGCACCTCGAGCACCACGACGCCTCGTGGGGATCCCCCCGGCGGCTCGAGCGTCCAGCTGCCGGTCATGCGCATGTGGGTGTGCAGCACGTGCCCGTCGTCGAGGTGCATCAGCAGGTGCTTGCCGCGCGCCTCGACCTCGTCCACGACCACGCCGGCGGGTGGCAGCGGCACGGCCAGGCGTGGGGCGCGCAGCGCGACCACCGGCTTGCCGGCCAGCGCCGGCCGCAGCCGCAGGGCAGCGCCGTGGATCGTGTCACCCTCGGGCACGGCAGCGACCTCCGGCGGTGAACGCACCGCGACCCCCGGCCGAGGCCGGGGGTCGCAGGCTGTCGATGAGCGAACGACTCAGAGGTCGTGCGGCTTGATCGTCGACTTGCCGTGAGCCTTCGCGCGAGCGGCGGCGTCGACCAGGAGGGCCTTCACCTTCTCGTCGAGGGCGTCCGCGAGGTCGCTCGACGAGCGCATCTCGAGGGACGACACGTGGGCCTTGACCTTGCTCTGAACGACCAGATCGGCCATGTCCTGCTCCTTGTGTGGATGACGTCGTGCGGGGCACGTTGAGTGCGAACACTAGGCACCCGAACGCCGAAACCCACGCAACCTCCCCACTTCGCGGCTCGCGAGGCTCAGCTGCGCAGCACCAGACCGCGGTATCCGGCGGTCAGCCCGCCGTCGGTGAGCAGCTCGGCGAGGGGGTGTTCGAACGCCGACGCGCCGTCGATGCGGGTCACCTCGAGCTTCGTGAGACGGCCCTCGGTGACCAGCCCACGCAGCGCCGGCAGCCACGTCTCGGCGTCGTCGAGGGTGGTGGGGAAGGTGCTCAGGCTGCGCCCGCCACGCTCGACGTGCAGCGCGCAGCGGCCGTCCACGAGCAGCACGTGCGCACCCGCCTGCCGCGAGGGACGTCCCGGCGACTCCGGCCACGGCAGCGCCGCGCCGTACGGCTGGGCGGGGTCGGTGGCCGCGAGGCGGACCACGACGGGCTGCTTGGCGGGCTCACGATGGTCGCGGAGCCGGTCCACGGCGCCGGCGGGCGCGAACTGCGCGCCGCCGAGCCCCTCGACGAAGTAGCCGCGACGCACGGCGCCGGTCTCCTCCATCGCCTTGAACACCTCGTACACCCCGGCGAAGCCGCCCGGGTGGCCCTCGCCGCGCACGGCGTCTGCGGTCACCACACCCCAGCGCTCCAGCAGCTGGCCGGCTCGTGCGGTGCCCACGGCGGTGTCGCTCGCGGCGCCCCGCAGCGGTGCCGTCAGCGACCAGCGGCCCTGCGCGGCCGGCGGTCCCACGCGGTGCAGCCCGCCGGGTCGGGGTCGGCGGCGACCGCTGCCGCGCGCCGTCGTGCCGCCGCCGGCGACGAGGGCGCGCAGCGGCGCGAGCGTGTCGTTGGTGACCTCGCCGGCCCACACGAGGTCCCACAGCGCCTGCAACGTCTCGGCCTGGTCCGGCACGCCACCGGCGACCAGCAGCTCGGGCCAGAACGAGGCGCCGGCGTCCGTCAGGTGGGCGCGCAGCCGCTCGTGGATCGGTTCGGACGGTGACTCACCGGGCGCCGGGGCCAGCAGGTGGGCGGCGTCGCGGAAGCACAGCACCACGCGGCCGTCGCTGCTGCCGAGCGGCTCGGCGCCGAACCACACGACCTCGCCGGCAGCGACGAGGCTGTCGAGCAGCGCGGGGCTGTAGTCGCGCACGCGGTCGGACAGCACGTCCTGCTCGAGCACGCTGGCCGGCAGCGGGAAGCCCTGCAGCTGGGTCAACGCGTCCGCCACGGCGTCGGGGCCGCGGCCGCGCGGGTCCGCGGCGAGCGTGCGCACCCCGTGCCACGCCGGCAGGAAGCGCGCCAGCGACACGCCCTCGACCGGCTCGACCTCGGAACGCAGCGCCGCGAGGGAGCGTCGGCGTAGGCGCCGCAGCACCTCATGGTCGATCCACTCCGGCTCGCTGCCGCCCGGTCGGAACGCGCCACGCAGCACGCGGCCGGTGGTGCGCAGGTGCTCCAGCGCAGCCGTGGCCCGGGGGACCGGCGTGCCGAGCGCCCGGGCGGCGTCGGCGGTGGTGAACGGCCCGTGCGTCCTCGCGAACCGCGCGACGAGGTCCACCAGCGGGTCATCCACCGGGTCGGTGAACGCCGCCGGCAGCCCGGGCGGCAGCGCGACACCGAGCGCGTCGCGCAGGCGTGCTGCGTCCTCGGCGGCGGCGAGCACCTCGCGCTCGGCGACGCCGACCTCGATCGCGCGCTTCGCCGCCAGCAGCGAGCCCATCCACGCGGCGACCTCGGGCTCGTCCGCCTCGGCCCGGGCGGCGAGCTCGGCGAGCGTCAGCGGCCCGACCTCGCGCAGCACGTCGTGCAGCTCGTCGGCATCGCGGGCCCGGCGGCCGTCGGTGGTGCGCTGCAACCACGCCTCGAGCTCGGCGATGACGCCGGCGTCGAGCAGGTCGCGCAGCTCGTCGCCGCCGAGCAGGTCACGCAGCAGCTCGCGGTCCAGCGACAGCGCGGCGGCGCGACGCTCGGCCAGCGGCGCGTCGTACTCGTACATGTACTGCCCGACCCAGGCGAACAGCAGCGAGGCGGCGAACGGCGAGGCGTGGTCGGACTCGACCCGCACGACCTTCACCTGACGGCTGCGCAGGTCGCTCAGCAGCGAGCGCAGCGCGGGGAGGTCGAACACGTCCTGGAGGCACTCTCGCGTGGCCTCCAGCAGCACGGGGAAGGTGGGGTGGCGGCTGGCGACCTGGAGCAGGTTCGCGGCCCGCTGGCGCTGCTGCCACAGCGCGGTGCGCTGACCGGGCCGGCGCTTGGGCAGCAGCAGGGAGCGACCGGCGGCCTCCCGGAACGCGGTGGTGAACATCGCGGTGCCGGCGAGCTGCTCGGTGACCAGCCGCTCGACGTCGTCGGGGTCGATGTCCAGCAGGTCACCGGGCAGGTCGACGTCGGTGTCCAGCAGCCGTAGCACGATGCCGTCGTCGGCCCACAGCACCTCGGGGTCGAGGCCGGCGTCGGTGAGACGACGCTCGATCGCCATCGCGAGCGGCGCGTGCACCATCGACCCGAACGGGGACAGGATGCAGACGCGCCAGTCGCCGATCTCGTCGCGGAAGCGCTCGATGACCAGGGTCCGGTCGGTGGGCACGTGCCCGCTGGCCTCGAGCTGCTCGCGGACGTAGCCCACGACGTTGCGGGCGGCCCGCTCCTCGAGCGCGTGCTCGTCGGCGAGGCGCAGCAGCAGCGCGTCGGTCTCGCCACCGGACACGGCCGCGGCGACCTCGCCCTGGAACGCCCCGAGCGCCGCCCCGAGCTCGTACGGGCGTCCCGGTCCGGACCCGTGCCAGAACGGCATCTTCCCGGGCTCACCGGGGGCAGGGGTGACCACGACCCGGTCGTAGGTGATGTCCTCGATGCGCCACGTGGAGGCACCGAGCAGGAACGTCTCGCCGGGGCGGGTCTCGTGGACCATCTCCTCATCGAGCTCGCCGACGCGCTGGCCGTCGGGGGTGAACACGCCGAACAGGCCGCGGTCCGGGATCGTGCCGGGGTTGGTCACGGCGAGGCGCTGCGCGCCCTTGCGGCCGTGCACGCGTCCCTCGAGCCGGTCCCACACCAGCCGCGGCCGCAGCTCGTTGAACTCCTCGCTCGGGTAGCGGCCCGCCAGCAGGTCCAGCACGGCGTGCAGCACCTCGTCGGACATCTCGGCGTACGGCGCGGCGCGGCGCACCATCGCCCCCAGCGCCTCGACGGACCACTCGTCCATCGCCACGGTGGCGACGATCTGCTGGGCCAGCACGTCCAGCGGGTTGCGCGGGTAGCGCGTGGACTCGATCAGCCCGGCGCGCATGCGCTGCACCACCACCGCGGTCTCGAGCAGGTCGCCGCGGAACTTCGGGAACAGCTTGCCGCGGCTGGGCTCGCCGACCGTGTGCCCGGCGCGGCCGATGTGCTGCAGCCCGCGCGAGACGGCGCCCGGGGACGCGATCTGGATCACGAGGTCCACGGCGCCCATGTCGATGCCGAGCTCGAGGCTGGAGGTGGCGACGATGCCGCGGACCCGACCGGCCTTGAGGTCGTCCTCGATCAGCGCTCGCCGCTCCTTGGAGATCGACCCGTGGTGCGAGCGCACCAGCTCCTCGATCGGCTCGGCCAGCAGCGCGGCCACGTCCGCGTCCGTCTCGTCCACCTCGTCGGGGTCCAGCCCCGCCGCGACGAGCCGCTCGCGGTTGACGCGGGCCGCGTGCAGCTCGTTGATCTGGGTCGCGAGCCGCTCCGACAGTCGGCGCGCGTTCACGAAGCAGATCGTCGAGCGGTGGGCGAGGATCGCGTCGAGCAGCTCGGGGTTCATCGAGGACCAGATGCTGGTCCTCGCCGGGGCCTGCCCGGTGATCGACTGAGGCCCGGCGTACTCCGACTCGGCGACCTCGCCGAGCGACCCGAGGTCCTCGACCGGGATCACCACCTCGAGCTCGAGGCGCTTGCGCACGCCTGCGTCGACCACGGTCACCGGCCGGGGGAGCAGCCGCACGCGACCGGTGGCCTGGTCGACCTCGCCGTCGGGGTCGGGGCGCTGGCCGCCGAGGAACCGGGCGATCTCGGACAGGGGGCGCTGGGTCGCCGACAGCGCCACCCGTTGGGGCGGTCGCGCCGGGGTGCCGTCGGGGCGCACGCGCGTGACCTCGCCGGTCGCCGTGCCGAACGCGTCGGTGCCGCCGCGCAGCACCTCCTCCTCGAGCCGTTCCAGCGTGAGCGCGAGGTGGGTGCCGCGCTTGGTCGCCGCCACGGCGTGGATCTCGTCGATGATCACCGTCTCGACGTCGCGCAGCGTCTCGCGGGCCTTGGAGGTCAGCAGCAGGTACAGCGACTCCGGCGTGGTGATCAGCACGTCAGGCGGGTGGCGACGCATGCGGTCGCGTTCCTTGGGGGTGGTGTCGCCGGTGCGGATCCCCACGGTGGGCTCGACCACCTCCACGCCGAGACGCTCGCCCGCCAGCCGCACCCCGCGCAGCGGCGCGCGCAGGTTGCGGTCCACGTCCGTCGCCAGCGCCTTGAGCGGGGAGAGGTAGACCACCCGCGTCCGCCGCTGGTCGGCCGGCCACGGGTCGGTCATCAGCCGGTCGATCGCGTGCAGGAACGCCGTGAGCGTCTTGCCCGAGCCCGTCGGCGCGAGGATCAGCGTGTGGTCGCCGTCCGCGATGGCCGGCCAGCCCTCGGCCTGCGCGGTGGTCGGCAGCCGGAACGTGGTCCGGAACCACGCGGCGACGGGCTCCGAGAAGCGGGCCAGCACGCGCTCGGCGGTCGCCTCGTCCACGACCGCGTCGGCGAGCCCCGCCATCTCGTCGCGGGGAGCGTGCTCGGTGGTGTGCGTCATGCTGGTCCGTGCCGGGAGCGTGCGGGGCCCGAGGGGCCCGCGCGACGCACAGCCTGCCCGACGCCTGCGACGGACGCGACATCGGTACCGTCAGCAGGGCCCGACGTCGCGAGAGGACGACCGTGGACGTACCGCTCCGCGTGCTCGTCGTCGACGACGACCCCGACTTCCGCATCCTGCTGCGGTGGCAGCTCGGCCGTACGGCCGGGCTCGAGGTGGTGGGCGACGCCGCGGACGGCTTCGAGGCGCTCGAGCTCGTCGACGAGCTCGCGCCGGACGCCGTCGTGATCGACCTGATGATGCCGGGCATGGACGGGTTCGAGCTGATCACCCAGCTGCTCGCGCGGGACGAGACACCGGGCATGGTCGCGTACTCGGCGATGGCGACCGACCAGGCGCGGGCCCAGGTCGCGCAGCTCGGCGTCGAGCTGATGACCAAGTCCGGCGACCACGCGTCCATCGCCGACGCGCTGCGACGGTCGGTGGGCTGATGGCTCGCGAGACGCCGGTGGACAGCCACGACGCGGACGGGTCTGCCGACGAGGCGGCGCGCGCGGAGACGCAGCGCACCATCGACGCGCTCGTGGAGCTCGGGGTGAGCGAGTCGGACGCGACGGGTGCCGTCGCCGACAACCGCGTCGCGCTCGTGCTCGCCAGCAAGGTGCTCGCCGAGGCCGCGCCGTACTCGTTGCACGACCTCGCCGCGGCGACCGATCTCGACGCGGACGTCATCCGGGAGATCCACGCGGCCATCGGTGTCGAGGCCGACGCCTTCACGCAGTCGGACCTCGACTCGGCGCACATGTTCGCCCAGCTGCTGGAGATCTTCCCGCTCGACGCCCTGCTGCGCAGCGCCCGCTCGCGTGCGATGGCGCTGTCGTCGGTGGTGCGCTCTGACGTCTCGCTGGTGCGGGACCAGATCATGGTGCCGCTGCGACAGGCCGGCGCCGACGACCTCACCGTCGCGGTCGCCCTGGCCGAGCACGCCGCCGAGTTCGAGCGCGTCAGCCGTCGCCTGCTGATGTTCGAGTACCGGCGTCAGCTGCGGCAGGTGCTGATGTCGGAGCTCGCCGCGCTGGCCGTGAACGCCGAGGGCCGCGAGATCAACGCGTGCGTCGGGTTCGTGGACCTCGTGGGCTACACCGCGCTGGCCGCCCGCGTGGACCCGCACGGCCTCGACGACCTGCTGGACACCTTCGAGCGACGCGTCGCGGACGCCGCCGGGCACAGCGCCGACGTGACGATCGTGAAGTTCCTCGGGGACGCGGCGATGTTCGTCGCGTCGGACCTGCACGAGCTCGTGGACGTGCTGCTGCGGCTGGTGACCCCCACCGGCGAGGACGAGGAGGTCCCGGTACGCGGCGGCATCGCCCGCGGTGGCGTGCTGCTGCGCGAGGGCGACTACTTCGGCACGCCGGTGAACGTCGCCGCCCGGCTCACCGACATCGCACGGCCGTGGTCGTTGCTGGCGGACGACGACCTGCGCGACGAGCTGCGCGAGTCGTACGCCACGCGGCGCATCCGGCCGGTGTCGGTGCGCGGCCTCGGGCACCGCCGCCCGGTGGCCATCAGGGCCAGCTTCGACGTGCTCCCGACCGACGTCGAGGTCGACGAGTAGATCCTTGCTGACGCGGCGTCGGGGCCGACAGGTGATGTGGAGGCCGACATGGAGATCCGACACGAGGACACCCCGCTCTCAGCAGCGGCCCGAGCGGTCGTGCGCTCCGAGCGTCCCGGTCGTCCCATGCACGTCGGCGGGGCCCACCTCGTCGCCTCCGAGGTGCCGCTGGACATCGAGCAGGTGCGGGCCGCGGTCGCCGGCCGGCTCACCATGCTGCCGCAGCTGCGGCGCATCATCGTGCGACCGTCGGGCTCGAACGGTGTCGCGGTGTGGCGCACCGTCGACGAGATCGACCTCGAGCACCACGTCCGACGGGTCCCGCTGAGCGTCGAGCCGGACGCGGCCGTCGGCGTCTCCGGTCTCAGCGAGCTGTGCGGCCGACTCCTCGCGGCACCGCTGCCCGAGGACCGTCCGCCGTGGGACGTGCTGCTGGTGGATGGCGTCGCGCCCGGTCAGCACGCGCTGATCGTGCGCTCGCACCTCGCCCTGGGTGACGCCGACCACGGGCTCGACCTCGCAGCCTCCC
>JBFGFG010000007.1:0-20981 GCA_041579655.1 Nitriliruptoraceae bacterium | reverse complement strand
CGACCCGCTCGCGCTGACCGGGGTCAACCGGCGCACGGGTCGGTGACCGAACGGCGCTCGTCGCGCGGATCGCGCGGCTGTGCCGGGGCGGGGTCCGCCGCCGCGATCACGTCGAGGAGTCCGGTGCGGCTGAACGCCAGCATCCCCTGGAACGTGGCGAAGCGGTCCGGACCGGCCGAGCTGGACTGGTAACGGATGCCGCCGGCGGCCGACCCTGCGTCACAGCCGAGCTGCAGCCCCGCCAACGCGTCCAGCGCCCCGACGTCGTTCGTGTCCGGCGCGCCGTGCGCTCCGAGGCCGAGCGCGGCGAGACCCGTCGAGTTGCCGTCCGTGGCGCCGCTGGGCGAGAACCCCCAGCCGCCGTCGTCGTTGCGGGCCTCGTCGATGAAGCCACGCAGCGCCTCGGCGGCCTGCTCGGCCGACGCGTCGGTCATCGACGACAGCGCCGCCGCCGCGAGGCCGCTGGTGTTGGTGTCACCGGTGCAGTCGTCCAGCAGCCGCTCGACCGCCGTCACGTACCCCGACGGGAACCCACCGCCGGTGCACTGCAGGTCCAGCAGGTACGCCACCGACGTCGCCGAGGGCTCGACCCCGGGCGTCAGCGCCAGGGCGAGCACCGCGGTCGCGTGCGAGTAGCTCTGCCCGAACAGGTCGAGCCGGGCGCCGAAGCGCCCCGCGTCCGGGCTCAGCGCCGGCTGCTCGGTGGCCACCAACCGCGCGACGAGGTCCTCGCCCGCGACGTCCCGCGGGTCCCCTCCCGTCGCGAGGGTGAAGATGATGGCGTTCGCGAGCTGCCCGGGCCCGTCACCGAGATCGCCCTCGACGTAGCCGGCGAGGTTCTGCCGGACGTAGCCGACGGCGGCGTCCAATCGCGTGGGGGTGTGGCCGGTCGCGAGCATGCCGAGCGTCGCGGCGATCGTGGTCCCCACGTCCGGCGACCCGGTGCGACCGAGCACCGATCCGTCAGCGGCGAACTGCTGGTCGCTCCACCACGCGGCGCCCTGCGCGACCGGGTGGTCGGCGACGGCTGGTGCCGGTGGCGCCGTCGGTGTCGACTTCGATCCGGGCGCCGGGGCGGCTGCGAGCAGCAGCGCGGCGAGGGTCGATGCGGTCATGGCTGTACGCGTGCGTCGGGTCATGATGTGTGTCCTGGGCCCGCAGGACACGACCGCGGCGCGGTCGACCAGACGGGCTCTCCTGCTCGTCCGGCAGGGGTAGATGAGCCTCACCCACGCCTGGTGCTCCGGCTCGTCGTCACGTGGACGACCTACGGTTGCGGGACAGCGCCGGACTCGGACCGGCTTCCCCAGGATGTCGCGAGGGCGCGGACGATAGCCGAGGGCCTCAGACCGCCGGCGCCTCCAGCGCAGCAGCGGGACGCGCGACCGGCTCGCTGGCCGACAGGGCGGCCGTGTCCGGGCCGTCGGGGAGCCACACGACGAACGATGCGCCCGGGTCGGCGGCCTGGTGGTCAACGGTTCCGCCGTGCGCCTCGGTGAGCGCTCGGACCGTCCAGATGCCGAGCCCGACCGAGCCCTGCCCGTTGCCGGCGAACGGCGCGAACAGGTCTGCGTCCGTCGGGACGCCGGGACCGTGGTCGCGCACGACGATCTCGACACCGCCGCGGATCCTGGTGCCGGTGACGATGAACGGACCGGCGCCGTAGCGGCCGGCGTTGTGCAGCAGGTTGTGCAGCACCTGCTCGAGGCGTGCCCGGTCCGCGTACACCCGCAGACCGTCCGCGACCTCGATCTGCAGCAGGGCGCTCAGGCTCGCGAGCTCGCCGACCTCGGCGACGAGCGGGTGCAGCTCGACGTCCCCGGGCTCCACGCCGAGGGCGCCCGACTCGGAGCGAGCCATGTCCAGCAGGTCGCGGGCCAGCAGCAGCGCGCGGTCCGTCTGCCGCAGCGCCGCGTTCTCGATCTCGCTGCGCTGCCCCTCGGTGAGCCGGTCCCCGGCGGTCCCGAGCAGCGCGAGCCCGCTGCGGATCGCTGACAGCGGAGCCCTGACGTCGTGGGCGAGGATCGACACCAGCCGCGCTCGGCCGTCGTCGGCCCGTCGCGCCTCGGTCAGCGCCAGGCGCGTGACCTCCCGCTGCTCGACGAGGTCGCGCACGAGCTGGCCGACGATCAACGCCACGATCCCGATCACCCCGACGCGGAACGTCACCGAGGTCCACTCCCACGGGTCGCCGTACAGCGTGCCGAGCCACTCCCGAACCAGGTAGAGCAACGACACGGCGCCCCACGTGCCCATCGCCCCACGCAGACCGAGCTGCATCGCGCCCTCGATCGGGAGCAGGATCAGCACCACGAAGATCGCCGAGAGCGGGTCGAAGGCGTACACCCACACCACCGCGCTCACCAGCAGCACATCGGCGCCCAAGGCCGCGAGAGCCAGCCTGTGCAGCGCGGTCTCAGTGCCCAGCCGGCGGCTCAGCACGTGCGTCACACCGTTGATGACCGCGAGGGCAATCACGAGCCCGTACGCGATCGACTGGCTGCCGTCGGGGTACGCGGCCGCGTCGTAGGTGGTGACCTGCACGAGAGCGAACACGACGCCCGCCCAGCGAGCGACGACGATCGCCCGCTGACGGTTGCGCGCATCTGCCAGCGCGTCACCGTCGATCACATCCACGTGCACACCCACACCCATGCTCTGCTCCCCAAGCCCTGTCGGCACCACCCGTGCGAACCATACGACCACGCAGAGAGTCGTTCATCTCACGGAACGTGCTCAGTCCGTGAGGCCCGCCACCGCGTCGAGGTCCAGCTCGAACCCGTCGATGATCGTGCGACAGATCTCGCTCAGCTGCCCCACCTGCTCGTCGGAGAGCGGGTCGAGCAGGCGACGCCGGACCTCCTCCACGTGACCGGGCGCAGCCTCGGCGAGGGCGGCCATCCCCGCGTCGGTCAACCGAGCCAGCAGCCCGCGCCGGTCGGTGGGACACGCCGATCGCTCGACCCATCCGAGCCCCTCGAGCTTGCCCACCGCGTGGCTCAGGCGGCTGCGCGACGACAGCGTCCGCTCGGCGAGGTCGCTCATGCGCATCGTGCGGTCGGGCTGCGCCGACAGCCGCACCAGCACCTCGTAGTACGAGTGGGGCATCTGTGCGTCGGACCGCAGCTGCCGGTCCAGCGCGTCCTCGACGAGCCGGGTCGCAGCGATGTAGCGCCGCCACGCGAGCTTCTCGTCGTCGTCCAACCATCGGGTCATGGAACAGAACCTCCCAAGTTGCGGTTCAAACAGTTGAACACTTGACGACATGGTAGCGCCACGCTCTAATGGTCAAGCGCTCAACCGAACACTGGCACACGACGGCCGTCCACGGCCACCACGGAGGCAGCATGTCACCCCTCACCCCGCTCCGGGCCGCAACCTTCCCGGCGACGCTGCCGCTCGCCGACGTCCGGACCCAGGTGATGGTCCCGCTGCGCTTCGCGGACGGCTTCGAGACGCGGGCCGAGGTCACCACGTTCCACGGCCTCGTCGACGGCCGCGAGCACCTCGCGCTGCGTCTCGGCGAGCCGGGGTCGGTCGCGCTGGTGCGACCGCACTCGGAGTGCATGACCGGCGACGTGTTCGGGTCGGCCCGCTGCGACTGCGGCCCCCAGCTGCGCGAGGCGGTCGAGCACATCGCGGAGGCCGGCGGGTACCTGCTGTACCTGCGGCAGGAGGGTCGAGGCATCGGCCTGTACGAGAAGATGGACACCTACGCCCTGCAGGACACCGGCCTGGACACCTACGCGGCGAACCGCGCCATCGGTCAGCCCGACGACCTGCGCAGCTACGACGTGGTGGCGCAGATGCTGGGCGCGCTCGGCGTGGACGCGGTCGAGCTGCTGACCAACAACCCCGACAAGGTCGCGCAGCTGGTCGAGCTCGGCGTCGACGTGCGCGGGGTGCGAGGCACGGGCGTGCACGTGTCGCCCGACAACCGTCGCTACCTCGACGCCAAGGTGCTGCACACGGG
Source organism: Nitriliruptoraceae bacterium (assembly GCA_041579655.1). GTDB lineage: Bacteria > Actinomycetota > Nitriliruptoria > Nitriliruptorales > Nitriliruptoraceae > JBFGFG01. The sequence goes on along the minus strand of JBFGFG010000007.1, from coordinate 17,008 downwards.
GCACGCGATCACGCTGCCGCTCGCCGTCTGAACCACACCACGAGACAGGAGCCATCATGGGCATCCACCGGCTGAACCACGCCGTGCTGTACGTCCGCGACCTCGACGCGTCGGTCGCGTTCTACGTCGGCGTGCTCGGCTTCACGCCCGCGATGGAGGCGCCGATGCCGGGGGCGGCGTTCCTGCGCGCGCCGGACTCGACCAACGACCACGACCTCGGCCTGTTCGCGCTCGGCGCCGGCGCAGGAGCGGCGACGGCGGCGGGACGTCGCGAGGCGGGGCTGTACCACCTGGCCTGGGAGGTGGACACGCTGTCGGACCTCGCGCAGCTCGCCCGGGCGCTGGACGACGCCGGCGCCCTGCGCGGTGCGTCCGACCACGGCACCACCAAGAGCCTGTACGCACAGGACCCGGACGGCGTCGAGCTCGAGATCGTGTGGCTGCTGCCCGCAGACAGCATCGACGCCGCCGCGCTCGCGGCCCGCTCCCGCATCGGTCCGCTGGACCTCGCGGCGGAGATCGCCCGGCACGGCGCCGAGACACCCGGTGGGGTCGGGGTCAGCCGCTGAGGCGCAGCTGACCTCGCGTCACGGGTCCTGACGGTTTGCTGGCACCCTCATGGGATGCCACGCCACTCCCCCACCCCACGAGCCGCCCGCGTCCGCCGCGACGGGGCGATCACCCTCGGCCTGCTCGGGGTGACGCTGATGACCCTCGGCGCACGTCGGGTCAGCACCATCGTCCACGGCAGCGCGCAGCGGCTGACGGCGCCTGGCGGGACGCGAGCACGCGACCGCGACCTCGGGCCCGGGTGGGTGCACGACGTGGCGACGCGTGACGGCGGCCGGATGTCGGTGCACGAGTACGGCGACCGGGCGCACCCCACCGTGGTGCTGGCCCACGGTCTGACCAACCAGTGGTGGATCTGGACCGGCGTCGCCGAGCAGCTGCTGGCCGACCACCACGTGGTCATCCCGGACCTGCGCGGCCACGGCGCGTCGGACCACGGCGAGCACGGCATGGAGATGGCCGCGATCGGCCGCGACATCGCCGACCTGCTGGTGGGGCTCGACCTGCACGGCGTGGTGCTCGCCGGCTACTCGATGGGCGGGATGGCGACGCTGCGCTTCCTCGTGGACCACGAGTCGCTGGTCTCCGAGCGCGTCCGGGGCGTCGCGCTGATCGCCACGACGGCCGCGGTGCGCGGCCTCGGCGTGCGGGCCGGCGGCGCGATCCGCACCTCACCTTGGATCGCACCCTCGTACCGGGTGCAGGCCGTCGTCCCCGCGCTCAAGCCCGCGTACGGCGAGGCGGCGCTGTGGACGGTGCTGCTCGGCTCGGCGGCGTACAGCGACGAGGCGGACGGCGCGGCCGTGGACGACCTGCTCTCGATGCACGCCGAGAGCCGGGCCGGGGTCACCGCGCTGGCGATGCGGGCCATGTCGGCGCAGGACCTGCGCGACCGCCTCGGGCGCGTCCGCGTCCCCACCACGGTGGTGGTGGGCACCGACGACGTCACCATCGGCCCCGAGCACAGCCGCGTGCTGGCCGACGGCATCCCCCACGCGACCCTGGTGCAGGTGCAGGGGGCGCGGCACGGCATCGTGCTCGAGCGACCCACGGTGATCGCCGAGGTGGTGCGCGAGCTCGTGATGCGCGAGGACAGCTGACACCGTATCAACGTGATATCACTTTGATACGGTGGGTCGCACGCCGACGACGAGGTGCGCGATGACGACCATGATCCAGCGACCGGCCCGTTCCTTCCCGGGCGTCCCGTTCTTCCTCGGGCTGCTCGTCACGTTCCCCGTGGCGCTCGGGCTCGCCGCCGCAGGGGCGCCGGCCGCGCTGCTGCTGGTCCCGCTGGCGGCGTTCGGGCTGACCGGGTTCTACACGCTGCAGCCGAACCAGGCGGCGGTGCTGACGTTCTTCGGCGACTACCGCGGCACCGACGAGGTCCCCGGTCCGCGCTGGATCAACCCGTTCTACAAGAAGCGCAAGATCTCGCTGCGGGTACGCAACTTCACCACCGAGACCTCGAAGGTGAACGACTCCAACGGCAACCCGATCCTCATCGCGTGCAACGTGGTGTGGAAGGTGACCGACACCGCGCAGGCGGTGTTCGGGGTCGATGACTACGCCCACTACGTGCGCATCCAGTCCGAGTCCGCGATCCGGCAGCTGGCGCGCTCGTACCCCTACGACAGCTTCGACGACGACGTCCACATCACCACGCTGATCGGCGACACCGGCGACGTGAACGACAACCTGCTCGGCGAGCTGCAGGAGCGGGCCGACGACGCGGGCGTCGAGGTGCTCGAGGCGCGGATCACGGACCTGTCCTACGCCCCCGAGATCGCCGAGGCGATGCTGCGCCGCCAGCAGGCGTCCGCGATCGTCGCCGCCCGCGCGAAGATCGTCGAGGGCGCGGTGCTGATGGTGCGCGACGCCATCGAGCAGCTCGAGGCCGGCAACGGCCAGACCGACCCCATCACCTTCGACCTCGAGCGTCGGGCCACGTTCGCGTCGAACCTGATGACGGTGATCGCCAGCGACGCGCCCACGAACCCGGTCGTGAACGTCGGCACGCTCAACCGCTGAGGGGCGCTGCGATGGCGCGCGACCGCAAGCAGTTCCCGCTGCGTATGGCCCCCGAGCTGTACGAGGCGTTGCAGGGCTGGGCCGACGACGAGTTCCGCTCGGTCAACGCCCAGATCGAGGCCCTGCTGATGGACGCCGTTCGCCGGGCCGGCCGGCTGCGCCCGCGACCGCCCGCATCGGAGCGCGACGCTCGCGGCACGACCGACGCCTGACGGGCGAGGTCACGGGGTGGTGAACAGCTCGTGGGTGACGTCACCGACGGCGTGGTGGCCTTCGAAGTACGCGTCGGTCTGCGCACGGTCGGGCATCGGCGCCTCACCGCGCAGGATCTCGTTGGCGAGCGCCATCGCGGCGTCGTCCACCGCGCCGTAGCCGATGTTGAGGTACTCGGGGAACCCGGCCGGAACGTCGGTCCACTTCACTGGCACCTCGTTGTAGGGGGCGCCGAGCACGCCGCACGGCGGGCCGTCCTCGTGCTGACGTGCCGGGCGGGCGGACGCGGTCACGTACAGCAGGCGCTCGAGCTCGACGCGGGTCAGCTCGCCGTCCGCGAGCGGACCGTCGGTGATCTGCCCGGCGTCGCCGCGTGCGAACACGCCGTCGGTCTGACCGGTCGAGCTGTCACCGAGCAGGGCCCGTGCCTCGGCGATCATGCGGGTGGCGTTGCCGGCCACGAACGGGGTCGCGCCGGAGGTGCCGCCGCCGACGTCCTCGGCGCTCGCGTCCATCGTGTTGGGCTTGGCGGCCCACGAGTCGCAGGCGTCGCTGACCACGTGCGGCGGGAAGCCCGGCCACACGGTGACGTACCCGGAGTCGTGACCGCCGACCATGATCGCCGAGGGCGTGGCGGACGGGTTGAGGAAGGTCGGGTGACCCAGCGCGCCGCCGCGGAACGCGGCGCCGTTGCCGCTCGCCCAGAACGCGGGCATCGTGGCCGAGACGTCCTCGACCGAGCGGATGAAGCGCGGGTTGGACGCGAGCAGCCCGCCCGCGCCGGTGGGGTCGTACACGGGGACGATCGGTCCCCAGGAGTTGGACTGGACGTCGATCCAGCCGGCGTGCTGCGCAGCGAGCTTGATCGCGTCGATCGGGCCGTTCTCGGAGCCTGCCGGCCCGATCAGGTTCACCGAGCCGGTGTACTCGATCGCCACGATGCGGCAGCTCGGGCACGCGCCGAAGGTGTTGGCAGCCGCCCGCGACGCGGTCATCGTGCCGTGGCCGCCGCCGTCGAGGATGTGCGTCTCACCGCTGAGCTTGCCCTGTGCGTTGCACGTCGCAGCCGCGTTCTGGAACGAAGCGGCACCGATGATCTTGGTGCCGGGGATCCAGTACAGCTTCCCCTTCTTCACGTTCTTCCAGATCGCGCAGTCGGCCGTCGTCGCCTGCTCGTAGGTCGCGGCGCCCAGCGTCAGGTGCAGCGCCTCGACGTCGGCCGGGTAGCCGTCGATGTAGGTCGAGGGGTGCTGCTGCGCGAGCGGCGAGTCGTCGCGGAACTCGGCGTGGTACGGGTTGATGCCGGTGTCGATCAGCCCCACGACGCCCTGCCCGACCACGGCGTCCACCGCGTCAATGGTGCCGGCGCCGGCGCCGCCGACGGTGGGCGCGAACGCGGCGCTGAGCGCAGCGACGACGGCGATGGGCAGGGCACGGGTGCGGTTCACGGCGTTGCTCCGTTCGGGACCGACGACGCGGTCCGGGGGCGTGAGCGAGACCTTCGACGCCGACGGACCGGACACCTGCCCGCACCGGCGAGCTGCCAGCGCGGGCGCACGACACCAGCGGTAACGTCGAGCCACCGAACGGCTTTGCCAGGGGATGAACAGATGCGACGCAACCGCGGCCGGATGGCCACGACGCTCTACCTGACCGCTGCCCTGTGGCTGATGCTGGTCCCGGCGGCGAACGCGTACATCGACTCAGGCTCGGTGTCGGTGATGTTCCAGGGCATCGTCGCGGCGATCGCGGCGGGCGGGATGTTCTTCAAGCTGTTCTGGCGCCGTCTGACCGAGATGTTCGCGAGCCGTGGCACTGCTGCCACCTCGAGCACGCAGGACGAGGCCCCCGCGGACGCGCCCGTCGCCGCCGACGCGAGCGGCGCGACCGACCAGTGAGCGACGCGACCAACGCCGCGGACACCGTCGCGGTGCCGGGCTCCTTCCGCGACCCCGCCGGACGCCTCCTCGAGCGTGACGGCGTGCTGCTGCGCACCGTCGCGCCGTCGTTCGCCACGACGTACGACGCCGTCAAGGACAGCGGCCTGTACGAGCGCCTCGTCGCCGAAGGCCTGCTCGTGGCGCACGAGGAGGTCGACACCTCGCTCGTGGACGAGCCGGTCCACGCGCTGCTGCGCCCGACCCGCATCCCGTTCATCTCCTACCCCTACGAGTGGTCACCGTCGCAGCTGCAGGCCGCGGCGCTGCTGACGCTGCGGGTGCAGGACGTGGCGCTCGACCACGGCATGACGCTGCGCGACGCGAGCGCCTACAACGTGCAGTTCGTCGGCTCGCAGCCGGTGTTCATCGACACGCTGTCGTTCGCCCCGCGCGAGGCGGACGCGCCGTGGGTGGCGTACGGCCAGTTCTGCCGCCACTTCCTCGCGCCGCTGGCGCTGCAGACGCTGGTGGACCACCGGCTCGCGGACCTGCTGCGCACCAACATCGACGGCGTGCCGCTGGACCTCGCGTCGACGCTGCTGCCGGGCCGCACCAAGCTGCGACCGGGGCTGCTGACGCACATCCACGCCCAGGCGCGCGCGACCGCCAGCGGTGAGGCAGACGCCGACGCGCCGCAGGGTGCCGGCAGGACCGCCCGCTTCAGCGAGCTCGCGATGCGCGGCCTCGTCGACGGCCTGCGCGGCACGATCAAGCACCTGCGCTGGGACCGCGGCCGCACCACCTGGGGCGAGTACTACGCCGAGGCCGGCCACTACACCGACGACGCGATGGCCGACAAGGTCGCCACCGTCGAGCGGTTCGTGCGCGAGGTCGGCCCGACGATGGTGTGGGACCTCGGGGCCAACACCGGCCGCTTCAGCGAGGTGGCCGCCGCGACGGGCGCCACGGTGGTCGCGCTGGACATCGACCACGGCGCCGTCGAGTCCGGCTTCCGTGCCCTGTCCGTACAGCCGCCCGCCGTCGGCTCCGTGCTGAACCTGCGCTACGACCTTGCCAACCCCAGCCCCGCCATCGGCTGGGCCAGCGCCGAGCGGATGTCGCTGGCCGAGCGAGGCCCGGCCGACCTGCTGCTGGCGCTCGCGCTGGTGCACCACATCGCCATCGGCAACAACGTCCCGCTCGAGCGCATCGCCGACCACCTCGCGACGCTCGGCGAGCACCTGGTCATCGAGTGGGTACCGAAGGACGACCCCAAGGTGCGGGTGCTGCTCGCGACCCGTGAGGACGTGTTCGACGGCTACACCGACGAGGGCTTCCGGGCCGCGTTCGCCCGACGCTTCGACCTCGTCGCCGAGCAGCCGGTGGCCGGCACGGGACGTGTGCTGCACCTGATGCGCGCCCGCTGATGGACCGCCCGACGAGCAGGTGGAGCCTGCGACGGCTGCCGCTGCACCCGCTGCTGCTGGCCGCGCTGCCGGTGCTGATGCTGTGGTGGCAGAACGCCAGCGAGGTCACCACCAGCGAGGCGCTCAGGGTGCTGCTGCCGGTCGTGGCGGTCACGCTCGTGGTGGCCGCGCTCGCGAGCCTCGCGCTGCGTGATGCACGGCGCGGGGCGCTTGCGGCGTCGGCCGGGGCGTTCCTCTACCTCAGCTACGGCCACCTGTGGGGCGTCGGTCGCGCGCCCGTCCTCGGCGTGCTGGTGTGGCTGGTGCTGCTGGTCGTGGCCGTGCTGTGGGTGCGTCGCGCCGACGAGCCCACCACCGCACGAGCGACGCTCGGGGTGAACCTCGTCGCGCTGCTGCTGGTGGCGCTCACCCTGCCCGGCGTCGCGACCGCCGGCACCACGCCCACGGCACCGCTGCCCGAGCTCGGGGTCACCCCCGACGGCCGTCCGCTGCGCGACATCCTCTACATCGTCCCGGACCGCTACGGCCGCGAGGACAACCTGCAGGCCACGTTCGGGATCGACAACAGCGCCTTCACGGAGCTCCTCGAGCGACGCGACTTCCAGGTGCTCGACGACGTGTTGGGCAACTACCCGCGCACCTCGCACTCGCTGGCTGCGACCCTGTCGATGGAGTACCTCGACGACGTCGCGGCGAGCATCCCGGTCGGGCAGCGCGACGACCTGCAGCCTGCCTACCGGCTCCTGCGCGACCACAGGGTCGGCGACGTGCTCAAGCAGGCCGGCTACGAGTACATCCACATCGGTTCATGGTGGTCCCCCACCGCGACCGCGACCGACGCCGACGTGGTGCTGAACTACGACAGCCGCTCCGAGTTCGCGCAGGTGTTCGCCGACACCACACTCGGGCCGACCGTGCTGGAGCTGCTCGGGGTCGGCGGCGAGTCCAGCCGCGAGCGTCGCCGCAACCACTCGGCCTGGCAGCTCGACCAGCTCGACCGGCTGCTGGCCGAGGAGGCCCCGCGGCCCCGCTTCATCCTCGCCCACATCACGCTGCCGCACGAGCCGTACGTGTTCGACGAGGACGGCTCCGAGGTGAGCCTCGAGCAGGAGAAGGCGCGGACGCGGGCCGACAGCTACGAGCGTCAGCTGCGCTACCTCAACACCCGGCTCGAGCGCATCGTCGACGCGGCCGTCGACCAGCCGGACGCGACCGCACCCATCGTGCTGATCCAGTCGGACGAGGGGCCGCACACGCACCGGCAGGAGGTGACGCTCAAGAGCCGGTTCCGGTTCGCGGAGGCCACCGACGAGGAGCTGCGCACCAAGCTGCGTGTGTTCTCCGCGTACCGGCTGCCGGGCGAGGGCGCCGACGTGGTCGTGCCCGAGGACCTCTCGCCGGTCAACAGCTTCCGGCTGATCCTCGACACCTACCTCGGCACCGAGCTCGGGCTGCTGCCGGACCGCTCGTTCACCTACCCCGACGACACCGACCGCTGGACGTTCACGGACGTCACGGACCGGGTCCGTGACGTCCGCTGACGCCTGCGTGTGACGCCTGGCATCACATGCCGCCTGCCACCGCGCACGCGTGCGCGGTGCGCCGGACGAGATGGCCTGTGGTGCGCCCCGCGAGCAGCGGGGCACGCCGTGCAACCGATGTGCTCGGCCGTGCGTCTCAGAGCAAGGAACCGACACACGGCCGACCGATGGCGGCGGCCTTCGCACCCGGGGGCAAGAGATGGACACCACCGACACCGCACGACCCGCGCTCGACCGGCGTGGCTTCCTCTCCGGGCTCACCCGGCTCGGCGCGCTCGGCGTGGCCGCGCGGGTCGGGGTCGTGACCGCGGGGACGGCTGGCCCGCTGCTGGCCGCAGGCCCGGCCGTGGCCCTTGGACCGGACCGCCCGGACAGCCCGGCCAGCAACCACGGTCCCGAGGTGCTGCAGGACTGGATGCGCACGCTGTACAGCGGGCTGATGGACGAGCCGGGCATGACACCCGGACGCGCCGCGCGGGTGTACGCGACGGCTGCCGTGGCCGGGTACGAGGCGATGGTCCCCGGGTCCTCGTCGCACACGAGCCTCGCGGGACAGCTCAACGGGCTGGGCGCGGTGACGATGGACCCTGCCGGCGTCGACTGGCCGACCGTGGTCTCGACCGCCATCGGCGCGGCAGCCGCCGACGTGCTGCGGGCTGCCAGCCCCGCGCTGCGCGACGCGGTGGCCACCCAGACCGCCACGCACGTCGACCAGCGGCGCGGCGCGGGCGTCAGCGCGGCTGTGCTCGAACGCTCGAGCAGCCGCGGGACAGCGGTCGGCGAGCACGTCGCCGCGTGGGCGCGCAGCGACGGCGCGGAGGCCACCTACGCCAGGCCGTACACACCGCCCGTCGGTGAGTCGCTCTGGCGCCCGACCCCGCCGAACTTCGGCTCGGCGATCGACCCGTCCTGGGGCGAGGTGCGACCGATGGCGCTGCGCAGCGCGGACGCCTGCGCGCCGCCTCCACCGGTCAAGTTCCGCACGGCACCGGGTTCGTCGTTCCACGACCAGGCGATGCAGGTGCTGGCCGCCACTGACGTGCTGACTGACCACGACCGCGCGACCGCGCTGTTCTGGCGCGACAACCCGACCACGAGCGGGCTGCCGTCCGGCCACTGGATGCGGCTGGTCGCCCAGCTGTGCGGGGAGCGCGGGCTCGCGCTGCCGGCAGCCGCCTACACCCTGGTGCTGGCCGGCGTCACCCTCAACGACGCGTTCATCTCGTGCTGGCACGAGAAGTACGTCACCAACCTGCTGCGGCCGATCAGCTACATCCAGGCGTACGTCGAGGGCCGCTCGACGTGGACCTCGTTCGTCAACACCCCGCAGTTCCCCGAGTACACCTCCGGGCACTCGGTTGCCTCGCAGGCGGCCGCTGCCGTGCTGACGCGGGCGATGGGCACGTTCGTCTTCACGGACCGCACCCACGAGCTGCGCAACCCGCAGCTCGGGTCGCGCACGTACGGCTCGTTCCAGGAGGCAGCGACCGAGGCCGCCCGGTCCCGGCTGCTCGGTGGCATCCACTACCCGATGGGGATCGATGTCGGGCTGCGCCAGGGCTCGCGCGTCGGCCGCCAGGTGCTCAACCGGATCGAGATGCGGGGCGCGAGCGGCCGCTGACCCGGGGACGAGCGCCCCGACGGGCCGCTCCGTGCGCGTGTTCCACGCTGGTGCCTCCGTGGGCCTAGCCTCCGGCCCCGGCGCACCACGCGCCTTGCAGATCCGGGAGGATTCGTGCGTCGGTTGGTCCGCTTCGGACGCCGCCAGCTGGCGGCGGTCGGTTCACCGGCGACCATCAGCGTCCTGGTGATCGTGCTGGCAATAGGCACGACGCTGGCGCTGACGGTGCTGACGAGCCAGGCGCGCGAGCGCGAGGTCGGCGCTCAGGTCGCGGCCGCGTTCTCGCAGACCAACAACCTGCAGATCGACCTCCTGCGCGCGCTGTTCGACGAGCGGCGCACCGCCAGCATGTTCATCGTGGACGCCGGCGACGACCCGGAGGGCGCCTTCCTGCGGGCCACGCAGGACACCGACGCCGCGCGCGCTGCCCTCGAGGTCGCGTCGCAGGAGCTGCTGCGGTCGAACCTGGTGTCGGCCACGAACCCCGACCCGACGGCCGAGTCGTTGCGCGCCACGGCAGCGCTGGACCAGGTCCGCGCGGCGGTGCTGCGCGCCGGCGCGGTCTCGGCGCGCGACCTGTACGCCGGGCTGGTCGGGCCGGTCGCGGACTCGCTAGCCGACCAGGCCTTCGCGTCCACGGACGCGACCCAGGTCCGGCTGCGCCGCGCCGCGACCTCGGTGCTCTCCGCGGCTCGCTCCGCGGCCGACCGGCGTGAGCTCGGCCTGCGCATGATCGCCACGCCCAACGACGAGCGCGAGGAGCGGGCGGTGCAGCTCGCCATCCTCGAACGCGATGTCGCAGCGAACCTCAGTGAGGCGACCCGCCGCCTCGACGTCGGGGAGGTCGAGGCCGAGCAGACCGGCCGACCGCTCCCGAGCGCGCTCCGGGCGGACCTGACTGGATCCGTGACCGCTGCCACCGTGCGCCACCTCGCGGCGCGGCTCGCGACGGCCGAGGACGACGTGACGATGGATCGCTGGCTCGACGCCAGCACCGAGCAGGTCGAGGGGCTGCTGAACCTCGCCCAGACGCTGCAGATCGACGCAGGGTCCCGCGCGATCGCGGCGGCGGGCGCCGCACGCGAAGCCCGCCAGCAGGCATGGCTGGTGTTCCTCGGGATCCTGCTGCTGTCGTTCGTGGCCGGCGGCGCATCGATCCAGACGGCCCGCGACCACGTCCGAGCGCTACGGGAGCACCGGGCCCTCGTGGACGGGATGCTCGAGTGGTTCAACGTCGACCCGGTGCCGGTCGTTGGCTTCCGCGCCGAGGCCCGCTACCTCGCGGCGCCGCAGCACGCCGGGGCCGGAGGCGACTGGTACGACGTGTTCGAGGACCCCGCCACCGGCACGACGGTCGCCGCGATCGGCGACGTGGCAGGGCACAGCGCCCGCTCGGTCGCGCGCATGGCCGAGGTCCGCAACATGCTGCGTGGGCTGGAGGGGACCGAGCTCGGCGGGCCTGCGACCGTGCTGCGGGTGCTCGACACGGCGCTCAGCCACGGGCCGCTCACCACGGTGTTCCTCGCACACCTCGACATGCACGCCAAGCGCATGACGTTCAGTCGCGCCGGCCACGTCCCCGGCGTGCTCCGGCGGGCGGACGGGCAGGTCGAGCTGTTGATGGGCGCCTCGGACCTCCCGCTCGGCGTCGACCCGACCGCACCACGGAGCCAGTCGTCGATCGAGCTGCACGACGGAGACATCGCGGTGCTGTTCACCGACGGCCTCGTCGAGCGCACCCGCAGCCGCCTCGACGAGGACATCCAGCGGCTCGCGGACGCGCTCCGCGACGCCCCGCAGGACGGGATCATGGACCTCGCCGAGCTGGCTGACCACCTGATCGACCAGCTGCTGCCCGACGAGCGCAGCGACGACTGCTCGCTGCTGCTGTTCAGGCCGGATCCGGATCCGATCCAGGTGATCGCATCGTCGAACGAAGCTGCTCCTGCAGCTGAGCCAACGTCTTCCTGAGCAGCCGCGAGACGTGGACCTGGCTCACGCCGACCTCGTCCGCGATCTCCTGCTGGCTCTTCTCGTCGACGAAGCGTGCGACCACGATGTGCCGCTCGCGCTCGTCGAGCGTCGCCAGCAGCCCGTCGAGCAGCTCGCGGCGCTCGACGTCGAGGTACCCGCCGTCAGGGGACGACGGCTGCATGTACTCCGGCGGCGCCCCCGTGGAGCCGCCCGCCTCGAACCGCTTCGTGCGCGTGACGCGTGACGCGTCGAGGGCGTCCACCACCTCATCGACCGTCAGACCGGTGTCGTGTGCGACGTCCTCGACCTGCGGCTCGCGACCCAGCTCGGAGCGCAGCGTCTCGACCGAACGTCGGACCCGCTGCGCCCGCTCCTTGGTGGGGCGCGGCACGTGCAGCTCCCAGCCGAGGTCGCGGAAGTGGTGGCGCATCTCGCCGACGATGAACGGACGCGCGAACGTCGCGAAGGTCACGCCACGCGTGTGATCGAAGCGCTCGACGGCCTTGACGAGCCCGACGACGGCGACCTGCCGCAGGTCGGCCGACTCCACGCCCTTGCCCTCGTAGCGCTGGGTCAGGTGGTAGGCGAGGCCGAGGTTGACCTCCACCAGCTGGTTGCGCAGCGAGCGGTCCTTGGACACGGCGTAGCGCTCGAAGGCCTTCTGGACCTTCGGGTCGTCGTGGTGCTCGAGCACGTCACCCAACGTCGGCACGTAGCTTCACCATCGAGTACCCGTCCTCGCGAACCGTGAAACGGTCCGTCGCGGCGTTCAGGATCGACACGGCGAGGTCGTTGAGCTCCACGCCCGTGCTGTCGGTGGCCACCCCGGTCACCGTCACACCGAAGTCGTCGACCACGATGCGGACCTCGACCTCGCCGGTGGCGGACTCGAGCAGCGCGGAGGTCAGCTCGTCGACGGCCAGCGACAGGTCGTCGAGGTCGTTGATGCCGAAGCCCACGTCCATCGCCATCGAGGACGCGGCGAGCCGAACGACGCGCAGGACGCTGGGATCACACGGGAAGGTCAGCTTGAGGCTGTGGTCAGCCATCACGCGGCCCCGCGGATCGTGAGGTGGCCGTCGAGGCCTGCGTACCGGAGCACCGTCGCTACCCTGTCCGAGAGGCTGCGCAACGCAAGGGTCCCGCCGCCCTCCGTCCGGGTGCGGTGGCATTCGACGATCGCCCCGAGCCCCGAGGAGTCCACGAAGTCGAGCCCCTCGAGGTCGAGGACGAGCACGCCGTCGTGGGCCTGGTTCGCGTCGAGCGCCGACTGGAGCACCGGCACGGTGGCCGCGTCCAGCTCGCCGGTCAGCGCGATCACACGCTCATCCCCTTCATCAGAGGCGGCGAGCTGAAGTCGGTCTGCACCCATGGTTCGCTCCGTTGTTCTCGGGTCGTGTGCTGCGATGGTGGTTGATGGCGGTGTTGCGTCGGATGTCGAATGCCCCGTCACATCGACGCCTCAGCTGCTAGCGGTAGCAGGAACGTGGCCCGCGTGGCGAGGCCGCCGGACGTGTTCCTGCGCTGGACGAGGTCGCTTATCTGGTTGACCATCCACAGCCCGCGACCGCTCGATCGCATCGGCTCCGGACGCCGCATCCCCGCCAACGGGTCGGTGATGTGGCCTGCGTCCTCGCTCTGCACCACGACGGCGTCGGCCGTGCGCCACACGAGCAGGGTCCCACGACCGCCGCCGTGCCGCACGCTGTTCGCCGCGAGCTCGTTCGCTGCCAGCGCGACGTCGTCGGCGCGAGCGTCGGAGAGCCCGGCAGCCGTCGTCTCCTCGAGCACGGCGCGACGCACCTCCGCGAGGCCGGCCATCTCGTCGATCTCGATCCGGCGCGCCTGCTGCGGCACCTCGCCGAGCGGTGCGGGCTCGAGCGAAGCCAGCAGCGACGCGTCGTGCAGCAGCGGCGCACCGTCGGCCCCCGTCGCCGCGGCCTGCTCGTCCCAGACCCGCTCGAGCTCCGCCGCCGGGAGCGCTGCACCGTCGTAGACACAGGTCAGCAGGAGGTTCGAAGCCTCCGGGATCGCCAGCGACAGCAGGCGGTCGACCTGCTGTGCCTCCGCGAGCTCGTCCGTGGTCCGACCGCTGTGGACCGACTCGCTGATCCCGAGCAGGCGACCGCCGTCGGCGTCGGCCGCAGCCTCAGCGACGGCGTCGAGCCAGATGGTGATGAGCCGTGCCGGGTTCCGGGCAGCCACGTCGACGTCCACGAAGCGGGGCTCGAGCGCGCCGGACGGCAGCGCGGCACGCAGCTCGTCGTGCCGCGCGGCGGGTGCCACGACGACCACTGCCGCCACGTCCGGGCTGGCCATCATCGAGGCCACGGCCTCACCGAACCCGAGCTCGCCGTCCGCGATCCACAGCTGGTGCTGGAAGCTCGGTCCAGGAGCGCCCGCGCCGCCGGAGGCGTCGGGTCGCTGCTGCTGGGTCGTGGTGTCGTTCACGGGCCGGAAGATAGCCATCCCCGATCACCGCCGAGCGATCCTGCGGCCAGCTGTCCGTTCGCGCGTTTCGCTGCGAGCGCGTGCGGGCATGCCACTTCCTCAACGACGGAAGAAGCTCCCATCGGCGTCGCCCTCCTCACGTTGCTCGGCATAGCGCTCATCATCGGCCTCGGCTTCGCTGTGTCGGTGCTGTGGGCTGTCGGGGCCGTGGCTCTGGTCGTGTGGGTGTTCGGGTTCGTCATCCACGAGCAGCGGTGCACCTGGTATCGCTGGTGAGCCGTGCGTCACGGCCGCGGGCAGGGGGCACCCCCGACGCCGCGACGCATGCCCATCACGTGCCGCCGGGAGACATCGCGCAGCGGTGTCCGGCGGCGATGCGCGCTCATCGCACGGGCCCTGGAGCTCACACCACACGCCGTCTGCCGGACGAGGTGTCGTGGAATACCTCAGCCGACCGCAGGTGCTGGCACCTGCCGGTCCTCCTCCCGACCCCGACAGCACGTGGGACCGCCATGCGGAACGACGACACTCCGAACCCGAACGAGCCGATCCAGAGCGAGCGGCGCTGGGGCAGCGCTGAGGCGAGCGACGGCCAGCGACGCGTGCGTCGTCGGCGGGACGAGCGCCGCGATCGAGCCGAGCGCCAGGACGCAGCGATGGGCGGACGTGGCTCGATCACGGACGTGCCCCTGACCGGCGTCATCGTCGCCGTGGTGGCCACCGTGATGCTGGTGCTGTTCCTCGCGTGGTTCTTCGGCGAGGGGGAGACGCGCGGCATGCAGAACATCGGCGGCCAGAGCACCGACCAGAGCACCAGCGCAGCCGTGATCACCGACGTGAGCCCTCGCCGGCCGTAGCAGGCACGAACGAGGGCCGGAGCTAGGCCTTCTTGACGTACGCACCCTTGAGCAGCAGCGCCGTCCCGTTCACCTTGCAGTCGATGTTCTCGTCACCGTCGATGAGGCGGATGTTGCTGACCTTGGTGCCGAGCTTGAGCACCATCGACCCCCCGCCCTTCACCTTCAGGTCCTTGGCGATCACGACGGTGTCCCCGTCGGCGAGCACGTTGCCGTTCGCATCGCGCACCTCCGGCACCGCCTCTGCACCCACCGGCGCGTCCGTCACCCACTCGTGCCCACAGGTGTTGCACACGAGGTGGTCGCCTGCGGTGAGCAGGTCGTCCATCGTGCAGATCGGGCAGGTCAGCGCGGCGTCATCCATGCGCGGAGCCTAGGCGCTGCGATGCTCAGTAGCCTCCGCCGGCGATGGACGACACGCCTCCCGCCACCGCCACGTCGCGGCCCGCTGCGATCACCCGCTGGCCCGCGGTGGTGACCGTGCTCGGCATGGCCGCGTGGCCGTACATCGGGCTGCTCGCCGCGAACGTGGGGGAACCCCTCGACCTGGCTGCGGTCGCGCGCTGGTGGCTGCTCGCCACGCTGCCGGCGCTCGCCGTCACGCTGCTCGCGCTGCGGCGCTCCACCACGACCGGCCGTCGCGTCGGCGCCTGGCTGGGCGTCGCGCTGTGGCTGCTGCACAGCCACCCGCTGCTGAGCGGCCTCGGGGCGAGCCTCGGCTGGGAGGCAGACCCCGTCGTGCGCTGGAGCGTGGTGGCGCTGCTGGTCGCCGGCGGCGCTCTCGTCGCGGTCCGCGCGCTCGCGGTCCAGCAGTTCATCCTCGCCGTGGCGGTGCTGATGGCGCTCGGCAGCGTGCTCCAGCTCGCGGTGGGCATCGCGGACCGGCCTGCGGTGGCGGTGGCCGCTGAGCCCGCGCCGACCTCGGCGAGCTTCGTGACCAGGCCCGACGTCTGGTTCATCGCGCTGGACGGGCTGGCCAGCGACGCCTGGCTCACCGAGGAGCTGGGCTACGACGCCGACGAGTTCGAGACCGCCCTGGAGGCCGACGGCTTCCAGATCCAGCGCGCAGCGACGTCGAACTACCCGCTGACGCATCTGTCGATCAGCTCGACCCTGATGATGGAGTACGGCTTCGAGGGCGTCGAGGAGCCTCGCCAGCGGTTCTACTTCGACCGCATGCGTGGCGAGAACGCGACCGTGGACCTGATGGAGGCCAACGGCTACGCGTACGTGCACACCTACCCGGGCTTCTGGGGCGGCAGCCGTTGCTCCGGGCGCGAGGACCTGTGCCTCGGCCGCAGCGGCGCGGTCACCGACACCGACGCGGCGCTGCGCGCGATGGTCCCGTTCGGTGCGGCGCTCAACGCGTCGGCGGACCACACCGACATCGCGGAGATGAACGACCCGGCCGCGGTGGTCGAGCGCGTGCTCGACGCGCAGGTCGCCAGCCCCGCCTTCCACCTCGTGCACGTGCTGAACCCGCACGCGCCGCTGCTGCGCCGCGCGGACTGCAGCGTGCGCACCGACATCGAGCTGCGGTTCTCGGCGTGGGGCGACGGGCCCGAGTACGCCGACGCGGTGCGCTGCCTGCACACGCAGCTCACCACGGCCGTGGACCGCATCCTCGCCGAGCAGCCCGACGCGCTCATCGTGATCCAGGGCGACCACGGTCCACGGCTCGGCATCGACTGGGACGTCCCCGACGGCGTGCTGCTCGACCAGGAGATGCACTTCTCCATCCTGTCCACGATCCGGCTCCCGAGCGCGTGCGACGGGATGGTGGTGCCTGATGACCTCACGCCGGTCAACACCTTCCGCATCGCCCGGGCCTGCCTCGAGGGCACCGACCCGGAGCTGCTGCCCGACCGCCGCTTCCCGATCCACGCCGTGCGCGACTGACACCCCTGACTAGGTTCGGACCGATCCCGATCAGGAGTGTTGCCATGGCCGTCGAACCCGTCCCCGCGCGCTACGGCGCGCTCGTCGCGAACCTGGTGTGCAGCCCGTGTGCGGACGCCATCGACTGGTACGTCGAGGTGTTCGGTGCCGAGGAGAGCGGGCCGCGCATGACCGGACCCGACGGCTCGATCGCCCACGCCGAGCTGACCATCGGTGGGGTGCTGGTGATGCTCGGCGACGAGTGGCCGGGCGGCGCGGTGGTCTCCCCCACGACTCTGGGCGGCAGCCCGGTTGTGTTGTTCCACTACAGCGCGGACGCGCCCGAGATCTGGCAGCGGGCCCTCACCAACGGGGCCGAGGTCGTGTTGCCGTACGAGCTGCAGTTCTACGGCGACGAGGGCGGCCGCATCCGTGACCCCTTCGGTCACCTCTGGGGCATCGGCCGCCACGTCGAGGACGTCAGCGACGAGGAGATGGCCCGCCGGATGGCCGCGTTCTACGAGGACGGCGACGGCTGAGAGCCTTCGCGAGAAACGGCCGTGGG